>CAMWLX010000067.1 GCA_947175225.1 uncultured Porphyromonadaceae bacterium | reverse complement strand
GCTGAGAACGCACTCAACCTCACATCTCTCAGCCCTGCCTCACAGGCAGGTCGTGTATCACTCCCCGGCCAGACTCGCGGCCAGAAATCAGAACGCCTCCAGCTCGTGGCAAAGATCGCTCCTGTAGCTGAATCTCAGGCAGCCGTTCACAACTGGTCAGCAACTGGCATCGCTATCTCCAACGGTATCGCTTACGTTTCATGGCACTCCAACCATCAGGCAACCGTAGCAGCTGACGCATGGGGCGGCGCTATCGACGTAATCGACATCAACGCACTTGTAGATGATCGCACTGCAGATGTCATCACCAACACTCTCGTATCCGAGACTGCAAAATTCAACGGCATTGTTGCAAACGGCAACAACCTTTACCTCCCAATCACATCGTATGCACAGGGAGCAGTAGTAGGCCGCTGGAATCGCGGTTCTCTCGCAGTAGACACCATCACCATCCCCGGCGTATCTGCCAACAGCGTTGAGGTTGTCGGCAACACTGTATACGCTGTTTCCGGCTATGCAGGTGGCGTCTACAGCTTCCCCGCAGACTTCGATGTTGAAAACCATGAAGCAGCTACTGAAGTAATCGCATTCGACGATGAATTCGGCGGCAAGTATATCGACGGCGGTCTCGTGCTCCGCACCAACGACGAAAAGATGGAGATCCTCGCTCTCGACGGCTCTGTCCGCAATGAAGGCGCTCCCCTCATCTCCGAAGAGAAGAAAGCTGAGGTCTACAACCCCGAGAACGGTGGCTGGAACGTGGTAGACGGCACTGAGGCTACTCACTACGGCAAGCACACTATGGCTGTTGACGGCAACTACCGTTATGTAGGCGGCGGTCAGGGCGCTAACGGCGAGAACGGTCTCCGCGTATATCAGGGCACCGGCATTGCATGGCAGAACGGCACAAACACTACTGCTGTATCTGTTGAAGGCGACTATGTATTCGCTGCTACAGGCGCAGGTCTCCGCGTATACGAGAAGTACAACGGAACTGACATGCCTCTCTTCGCATTTGAGGTGCTCAACTACGACGAAAACGGCAACGCTGTTAAGAATCCTGAAAGCAACAAGTTCGAGGCCGGCACAGACGCTCACTCCTGCAACTTCGTTAAGTATGATCAGGTGACAGGCCTCGTATTCGTAGCTTGCGGCCAGAGCGGTGTATACGTCTTCAAGCTCGACACTACCGTTGAGGTGGCTAAGTGGCCTACAGGCTTCCAGACTCCAGATAATGACTTCACAGAGCCAGTAGAAGAAGGCGAAAGCAAGAATTTCGAGGCTCCAGTAGCTCCTACCGCACCTGAAGGCAAGGACTTTGATTACTGGGAAGGTGACAATGGTAAAACATATCAGCCTGGTGATACTGAGAACCTTGAATCTAATACTGTCGTTGTTCTTAAGCCAGTTTGGAAAGACCATGTATATGCTTACACAGTTAAGTTTGACTACTTCGACGGCACTGACAGAGAAGGTACTTCAGGCCTTCCCGCAGAAATGAAGTCTGACACAAATGAATTTGAAATTCCTGATGTAACTCCTGTATGGGGCGAGCGTAATTTCGTAGGTTGGTCAACTGAACGCGCATTCCTCGACTATGAGGATCCAAGCGTGCTCAAGAAAGGAGCACCATTCAAAATCCCGGGTGACGCTGCAGAAATTACACTCTATGGTGTTTGGTCATCAACCATCCAGGGTGGCATCGGTACTGAAGAGCCGGAAAAACCTGTTGAGCCTGAGACTCCAAGCGGTCCGACAATTGGTGGTGAGGATACCAACGGCAAGCAGTAATGCATATCCCAAAATCGACAATTAATAAATGACAATATCCATTAAACGGTAACAGAACAATGGCAAAAAAGAATTTTGGAACCAAGTTGTTCGCAGCCGCACTCGCTACTTTCGCTCTGGCATCATGTCAGAGCGAAAGCACATTACTTGAGCCAGCAGCCAACAACCTTCGTGATGTAGAACTCAGCATCACAGTGTCCAAGGGTGAACTTACCCGTACTAACCTGAATCTAAGCGAAGACGAGAAGAAACTCCTACTCACATGGAATGAAGGTGATGTTATCCAAGTGAGTGAGACAGATGGCAAATACGCCGGTTTCCTTACAGTAACTAAACTTATTGACAACGGTACAAAAGCACAGTTTGTTGGCACAGTAAGGACTTTTGCTGATGACGGCAAACATACATTTACTTTCATTTCGCTCGGTAAAGATGTTAAATACTCAGCAAAACAGGGCGTGGCTATGCCTAACAAGGTGTATGATTTCTCTAATCAGATAAACCAAGGTGTAGAGGCACTTGCAGCTAACGACCTACTTATGACTACCGGCGATGTTGAAATCAAGGGTGGCAAAGCAACATTCAACGACCTCTTTATGCATCGTCAGTTTGGTTTCGGACATTTCACACTCCTTTATAATAATGAGCCTCTGACATTCGATGCCAACACAGTAGTGACTGTCAGCAAGAGCGACATGAATGCAGGCGCTGAGATCGAATTTCCTACGACTGTAACTGCAAAGGGTGAAAAATCTTTCACTGTTGCAACTTCTGAAAATGATTTCTATGTGACTCTTGTTCCAGGTACTGAGAAAACTCCACTTGAGTTTACAGTGACAGTAGGTGAATATGAGTACAAAGGCTATAGCAATCCATATTTGCTCGAAGCAAACGACTTCTATCGTCTTGCAATAGAAGATGGTCAGGAACTTGCAAAAGCACGTGCAATTCCTATCAACGTAGTTCGCACCGACGGCTATGATGACACAAAGGATTATACACTTGTTTACAATCAAAACTTCGGCACTAACGAGACTAAGACAATAGATAGCCAGTCTGCAGGCAATAAGTGCACGTTTGCAGTCAGTGACTATAATGAGGTTTTCGATGCAGCTAATGAGGGTTATGACTTCATAGGTTGGAATACAGCCGCAGACGGTACAGGAGAAGCTTTTGCAGCCAATACCACTATCACTGTTGAAGCTCCTGCTACTTCTGCTACTCTCTACGCTCAGTGGAAAGAAAGTACATATAACTGGACAGTAACTTGGAAAGACGGATATACTGAAGATCCTATTAAGTCTGAAAATTACAATGGTACTGATGGTATGAGTATTGTGGGTGAATATCCTGAAGATCCTACTCGCGAGGGTTATTCTTTCAAAGGCTGGGATAAATATATTGATAAGCTTTCTAAGAACGAGACTAATGTTGTGATCACTGCTCAGTGGAAGAAGGACGTTGTCAACTACGTGCTTACTTACCACCAGAACCTTAACGGTTCCACCCTTACAATTGACGATCAGCCCGACCCTGCCACTACTGCTGATTCCTATGACTTTACAGTTGTTAATTATGAGGATCTTGGACCAGTCTGGACTTCAACAACTCCTGAAGGGTATAAGTTCATCGGTTGGAATACTCAGGCAGACGGCAAAGGCAAGACTTATGCACCTAACGATATCTATACCCTTACTAAAGATCAGGTTACTGGAGACCTCTATGCTCAGTGGGAAGAGGTTAAGAAAACTACCGTCACTACTCCTGGCTACGGTCACGGTGAATTCAAATAATCTGTGATTGTCTCGCGATAAGTTTTGAGAAAATCAAACTTAATACATTAAACTAACTATGAAATTATTAAATAAATCAATATATGCACTTGCTCTGGCGAGTATGATGGGACTTTGGTCCTGTACGTCAGACGAGGTGCTTCCGGGTGGCGAGACCTCTCTTAAGGGTCACTCCGTACCTGTGACGCTGACCGTATCACGCGGCGAGGCACAGACCCGTACAATCCTCAGCGAGAACAATGTAACCGGTGGCCTTAACGATGTTTGGGAGAGTGGCGACAAACTTGCTGTATACAACTCAGAAGGCGTTAAAGCCGGAGAACTCGTTATCGGTGAAGGTGTTGGTACAGACACAGGTGTGTTCACTGGTACTGTGACTGCTGAAAATGGTCAGTATGACTTCAACCTTTGGTACACTGATCCTGAAGCTACCGGAGAAAAGGAAGCAGATGGCAAACCCATCTATTTCAATTCAAAGAAAGAGATGGTTGTGGATCTGTCTAAGATGCCTAAATATACAAGCGTTGAAGCTCTGTCTGCAATGGATATCCTTTCAAAAAGCGTAAAACTTAATATTAAGGATAACAATGCTACTCTTGTAAAAGACGAAACTATGGTAGCTCACCTTGCAATGGCACGTTTCTCTTTGAATGGAATTCCCACTGACAAGACAGGTACTTTGACTATCAGAAATAGTGCTTCAACAGAGGTAACTGGTGGTAACAGAGCTATTGTTTATAAGGAAAGACTTGGACTTGAAGATTCTGAAACTAAAGGTACTATAGAACGTCCTGAAGGTATAGTAGTAGAGAATGTAAAAGGTGGAGAAGATATTTATCTTGCTTTCATCCCTGGCAAATATACACTTTCATTCCATATGGAATTTGACGGTGTTAACTACGACTATGCTTTCGCGAACGCGACTGAACTTGAAGCTGGCGTATACTACAATGCATTTACAAAGGCTGAGGGTGCAGAGGAAGGCACAATCGATGGCGTAAACATTCCTCTACAGAAGGAAATTCTTGCTGAGTTGCATGTACACGCTGCTTTCACTGGTGCTGATCCTGAAAAGATAATTGTATATCAGCCGTTTGTTATTGAAGATAATAAACCGAAAGCTGCATTTGAATTGCTGGATTACACATATTATGTTACAAACTACGGTTTGCCAACTGCACCATCAGGATATACCTTTAAAGGCTGGTCTTTTGATGATCCTAATGAGGAACAGCAGAATTTAGTTGATACCTCCGCAATAACCTTATGGAGTTACGATTATAATAAAGAATATGTTTATGCTGTTTGGGAGAAAGAATCAGAAGAATTAGATCCCACAAACCCAGGTTTTATGTCCAACTGGGGCGGTGCTGGTGAATTGATCAAGCCTTCATACACGGATACAAAACAAGTAAGTGCTAAGTATACAGGTAACGGATGGTGTGATAATGCTTACTCTTTGTATACTTCTGATGCTTGGTGTGATCCTATTATCTATCATAGTAATGGTATTGTTAATGGTGCTTTGTATTCGACTCGGGTAGCTTCTCCAAGTTATTATCAGTGGGGTCGCTGGATGGGTATTCCTTACAATTCTAATATGTTACGTCTAAATAAGTGGGGACAATCTATAAATAACTCATACTGGGCGTTAGATAATGCTTTCGCACCTGGTGAGAGTATTAAGGATAATGCACGTGTTAAGTATCAGAATACTCAGTATGGAAGTGTTTATGGAGGATACTTTGCTATAATGAACACTACAACCTATCATACCGGTGGGTGGTCTAATGACATGGCAAATAAATTCTCAATAGTGTTTGGAGCGGCGGCTTCTCAAGGAGATGATTACCTTGATTATATCAAGTCTTCCGACCCATTAGCTGGAGTTTGCTCATGGGAGGATCGTTCAGGTAATCCTTGCCCAGATGGGTGGAGAATACCAACATTTGCAGAATTGAAAAATCTTATTCCTGGTGGTGGTACTTCTGGAACAGTGACAGGAACAAAAGCTGAAGTTCGTGAGATAAATGGTCAGAAAATAGCATTCCGTTACGAAGTAACTAAGAATTCTGATAATATTCCGTGTGTAAATATTGTTTCAGTTCCTACTTCAAAGTCTTCAGTTTCTGCTAATGATGCTATATTTGAGGGGGCTACTGTTTTGTCAATAGGCGCTTACGGCTTTATTGGATATGATGGTGGAATGAATAAATATAAGACTCAAGCTTTTGTATGGAGTGCGGATTCTTATAAGAATAGTTATGGCGTAGGTGGTACCTGTTTAATAATTGAATTTAGTGGTAATACAGCTAAATTCAAAGGTTCTTATCAAGATAGGATTTATGGCATGAATGTAATTCCTATTCGTGATGATAATGCCAAGCACACCGATCTGCGTCCTTGGTTCCCATATTCTGAGCTTTAATAAAATTGCTAAATTTACTTCGGAGGGCTTGAATGTCCCTCCGGAGTACCAAAGACAAACAAAGGCGATAGCTTCAGCTGACTTATATCACTCTCCAAAGTCAAACTTGACAACAGCCGGTTTGTCCCCCGTTCGAGCCGCTTGCGGCTCGAACAAAAACAATAGCCGCGACCTCCCTCTTCAGGGGGCAAGGTGGCTTAAAATTTGGTAAGCATCTCTCGCAAAGCACTAAGAAGAATGCTATGAGCAAAAAGGAGAAGGAAGATAAGAATACGTTCATGAATCTGATGACGGACTTCGCATTCAAACACATGTTTGGATCCGTCAGCAGGAAGCATATCCTCATTCAGTTTCTCAACATAATGTTTGAGAAAGAGGGCCTGCACGTCTATGACGTGACTTATCATGACAAGGAAGTCCTTCCCAAAAATATTTTCGGCAAGGTCATCAAATATGATGTTTATTGCACAAGCCCTAAGAATAAAGAACATTTCATTGTTGAGATGCAGAGAGTCCATCATCCGGGCTTTGAGAACAGGGCGATTCTGTATGCCATCAGAGCTGCCGGAAATCAGTTGAAGAAGGGACAGAAATATGAATTAAAACCTGTATATACTATTTTTCTTGTCAACTTCCACATGCCAAATCTGAAACCCAAAGATCTGCATGATGTCAGGCTGATGGATGTCGATTCGCATGAAATATTCTCCGATGTCTTGAGGCTAATGTTTGTCACGCTGCCTGATGCCAAGAAGACTTGGGAGGAATGTAAGACCAGAAAGGACAAGATAATTTACCTCATAAAAAATTTGCATCTTATGGATAAAGAATCTGCAGCATATAAAAGCGGTGAATTTGAAGATTTATTCAATGAGGCCGAATTGGAAAATATGGTGGCTGAAGATGTAGTGGCCTACAGCGAGTCAAAATTGAGACTTGAGGACGAACTTGCAGCCTTGGATTATAATTATGAGAAAGGCAAGACGGATGAAAAATATGAAATAGCCCGCAATATGAAGCAGAATGGAGCGCCATTAGGCGATATCATGCTCTATACCGGTCTATCTGAAAAGCAAATCTCGGAACTTTAAGGATATGGGAGAGCTCTTTGCGGCTTTGCGTGAAGACAATACCCAACATGATACATAAACCAAATAACATAAATTGAAACAAACTTATCGAAATATGAAGCATTTGCACAAATCGTTTTTCTCTCTTGCCTTGGCAAGCTTCCTGGGGCTCGCATCCTGCTCCCAGGAAGAGATGCTTAATGGCGGGAATTCATCTGAAATTTCTAATCCTGTCCAGTTGACTTTGACTGTCAACCGTGGGGATGCCGGGACACGAACAACTTTTACAGAGAATCCTGCTAACGGCGGACTCACTAGCGAATGGGCAGAAGGTGATGTCATTTATGTCTATAGTTCGAGTGGCAATAAAATTGGCAGTCTCACGATTGAATCCGGTTGGGAAAGTCCTGTTGGCGTATTCTCCGGCACAGTCAAAGGAGTGAAAGATGGTGATTTTGTGAGCCTATTTTACTACAACTTGATAGATGGAATGGTTTCAGAGGAAGAAAATGGCAATTCCAAACATCTTAAAATCGATCTTTCCGAGCAGAGCTTCTCAAGTGTGAGCGATCTTGCGCAATTGGATATCCTTACTTCTGCAGATCCAAATGAAGAAGACTTGAGTGACGAAGCGACGGTGCAGCTATCTGTGAACGCTGACAATACAGCTACCGTCAAGAGAGATGTAACCCTCAAGTCAAAGCTCGCCTTTGCTCGCTTCTCTCTTAAAGATCTTCCAAGCGAGGCAGAAGGAACACTTTACATCACTGATGTTAATGATAATCTTTATGTAACGCATGGGCTCGCCTTCGCGAATGGCTACAGAGTCAATGATTATAAATCAGCAGATGGTATCAAAGTTAAAAATGTAAAGGCTGGAAATGATGTATATGTTGCTTTGGTGCCGAATGCTAAAGCCGATATCAAAGAGTATACACTGAAGTTTAAGTTTGTCAATGACGGAGAAGACAAGGACGGTTCTGTCTACACTTACCAGTTTGAGAATGCTACTACGATCGAAGCAGGCAAGTACTACAATTCTTTCACAGCTACAGATTCTTCTATTGCAGGAATCGAAGTCAATCTCGTAGCAGAGACACCTGAAAATCCCGAACCAGCAGACGATGATCTTGTAGGTCCAGTATTTGAAGTTGATGGGAAGAAATTCCGATTTACACGTGCGAATCTTCAGTACAATACTTTAACAAAGGAGTACTTAATTCCTGAGAAGCAAACAGATTTTACCGTTACCTCCGGACATCGTATAGGCGTGACCAATACAACTACAGGAAATCCAGAATACATTGGTCTTTTCCGCTGGGGAGCCACTGGTATCGAGGATGATGTTTGGAAACCTTGGCCTGCTGATTATTGGTCGGATGTTGCATATTATAAATCTGCAGCCAATATTCATGCCACCCTTCCTTGTCAGACAAGTGGTAATAATGCGACAATATCCACCAATAAGACCCTTTGTCCGAATGGCGTGGCTCAGGATACTCCCTATGACTGGGGCAAAGCCTATTCGGCTCAGAAGAATGATGGAAGCCATTACTTCACGCTTACGTCTAAGGAATTGATTTCCGTTATTGACAATACTATTTCAGTTTGTGGAACAGTAGACAATATCGAAGGACTGGTAATTCTGCCGTATGAAGATGTTGAGAAAGCTAAAACTGCGATTACTGCTGCTGGTGGTAAATACAACCAGTTGAATAAGCTGCCTAAGACCATTGCCAATGATGGTACTAACTACGGTTCAAGCGATAGATCCAAATTTGCCTGGACTCATCTGACATTGACATATGATCAGCTTACGGCACTCAACGCTATTTTCCTACCGGCGGCCGGTATGAATAATCCGAGCACAGACACCAAAAAGATGGTATCGTCTGACTATAAAGGAAAATGCTATTACTGGACCTCTACTCCTACCTCAACGCCTAATGCCATTCATCTTTATGTAAATGGAGAGGCAACGACTCTAAACAGAGTATTTAAGGTGTATGGCTACGGTAAAGGCTACGGTCTTTCGGTCCGTCTCGTTAAGGAAGTAAAAGACTAATCCCCCCTTTACATCCCACACACAAGCCAATGCGAGCAAAGTTGCGGTTTGTTTACCGCATAAGCCGCTTGCGGCTTCCCAAAGGACTCTCAAGGACGCGCACGGAGTGCGCTAACTACTCTAAATAACTTCTGAGGGCTTGAGTGTCCCTCCGGAGTGCCAAAACAACAATAGAAACTAACTTTTATTATGAACTCAAAATACGTTTACGCCTTTGCAGGAGTGATGTTAGGATTGACTGCCTGCTCCAATGAGGACCTGACTTCACCGTCGGGGAAGTATAACGGCGAGACTGTCTTTGTCTCACTCAATGTCGACCGCTCAAATGGCGGCACAAGAACAATCATAAATGAAGTTGATGCCGATGGAGGCGTAGGTCTCTCCAATGTATGGGCTAAGGGGGATCAGGTGACGCTCGTCTCTAAAGCGGGAGTCGTAGCCGGAACCCTTACTCTTGAAGGTGAAGGTGGCTCGTCAGAAGGCATCTTCAGCGGAGACGCTACCATCACTGATGGGGAATATACGGTGTGGTATCTTGGAGCCGATAAAGCATATGCACATTTTGATAATGGCGTTTTGGTGAATGCTCTCACGACTCCCGGATGCTCCGTCAGCGGCAACCTCGCTGATCTCAACAAGGGGGATCTGATGATGTCTACAATCAAAATAGCTGTGGTAGATGGCAAAGCAGAAGTGACTGAGGGTGTCACACTAACCGACCAGATGGCGATGGCTCACTTCACACTCTCTCTGACAGATGAGACTATAGATTTGGACTCTGCCCTCAAAGCAAAAGGTGCAAAACTTAGACTGTCATATAAGATAGATGGAGTTCCTTATAGCTATACGATCACAAACCAATCATCAGATATATATGTTCCGTTGCTGCCGGGTAAGTATGCTCCAATGATCACCCTTATATCTGGAAGCACATCATACAAATATACCTTTACGACACCGACTGAAGTTGAAGCAGGTTTGTATTATTGCGGAAACAAGAACGCAGACACCGGCAAGAACGAGGGAATCTCAGTTGAGCTTGTAGATGAGTATGCTAATGAAGACCCCAGCAATCCACTCCACAAATTTTCCAAATATAACCTCGAGCGTGTAGGCGTACGCGGCAGCCTTGACAACGGCTTCGTCGACTATGCGTCTGAAAACGGCGCCCTTTACCAATGGGGTAGGAACTATGGTTATATGGATACCAACGGCATATACAGGGAAAATATAGTTTCTCCAAATGAGGATTTCACCAATTACATCGATGCATTAGGGCTATTTGATAATCCGGACTCGGAATACTCCCGTATACTGGATTATTATGTTTATAATCCTCGTCCTTCAGGACGCAACCTCTATTTTATGACAAGTGGAACTGCAATGCGTTATACACCTCAAAATCCTGATGGTATAATAACGTGGTATGACGTTCCAAGATTCTATAATAGTGTTAATGAACTCAAGGCTCATCCTGACAAGTATTTTATGGATGGAGATCCAAAAGGAGGTAGATATTGCGGCTACGGAAACTACGGTATAGGAATGGAGCAAAAGAATAACCAACCTGACTATTGGTTATCTTCTTTCGGCGAAGGCGGCTTTACATGGACAGAGCGTGCTGAGAAATGCGGATATACCGCTACAAATCCATGTCCCGAAGGCTGGCGTATGCCGACACTTGAGGAATTCAGAGCCATCGCTCCTGAAGGTCAGGGCCTTGATGCGAATAAGAGTATGGCTACAATGTTATCAGGATATGCGGAAGTCCGCAAGACAACCGATGATGTTAACTACGTGATACGCTGGATCTATGACTCATCTGCAATTACGATTGAGGCTGTAGTGGTTGAGGAAGCTATGACTAAGAATCAGGTCACTTCTAAATTCTGGGATGATAACAGAGACAAGAAAGTAGTTAGGGTATTCCCGTTCACAGGTTCGATTATTCCGTTGATTACTCTGTCAGATGGTTACTTAATGGCAAACGACGAATATGTAGTTCGTCCTCACAATAGAGGTTTCCTCGATTATACCGGTTTCCCCGGAGGTTACGGACCTTCAAACAATTACTACTGGATGCTTATTGGCCCCGGCGACGTGAACAATGCAGGTCCCGCATTTGGTGGCTATTGGATAGATGAAAAGAACTATGCTTTCAAATTTGAGGCTAAGGAGATTCAAAATGGAAAGAATACTTCGAACTCTTCATTCACAGTAACTTCCTGCATGTTCGTAGGCTCCGCCGAACCTGTAATGGGTTATGCTATCCGCCCTGTAATGGACAAGTAATGGATTTGGGTGATTGAAAATAGCAAATGATTGATGTGCTTTTCTTTGTGGCGCTCTGCTGCAGGGAGAAGCACTCAGTCGTGAAATAATAGGCGGGACGCGCACGGAGTGCGCTAACTACTCTGGAAAAAACAATTAAAAAAATTTGCATCTATCCCAAAATTTTGCTAATTTAGACCTCCCAAATCCCTCCAAAGACAACCCCGACAATAGCCGGTTTGTCTCCCGCACAGGCCGCTTGCGGCTCTATAAGACACAACGGCATCTAAATATTCAAGATACAACAACAATGATGACCCAAATACAGAAACAGTCATACTTAGACGGACCGAGATATCCGCACCCTGGCCCCCTTGCGTGATACACAAAATCTTAAAAAAAAATTCAAAAAAATTTGTATATATACCCAAAAATTGCTAATTTAGTTCTCTAAAATTAAAAACAAGGATGGGGCAGCCGCTTGCGGCCGGGCAGGTGACAAACCTGCCGATGTAAAATTGATCGTTGATCATTAATATTTAATAT
>CAMWLX010000066.1 GCA_947175225.1 uncultured Porphyromonadaceae bacterium | reverse complement strand
CTGCTCGCAAAGCTGACGAAATCTTAATAAAAAAATAAGTCGAAACAACTTCTATGGAAGAAAATAAAGAAATCAAATATATTGCAAAGCACTACCGTAAAGGTCTTTTCGTTGTGGAGCCGGCACTGAAGCGCATCAAACCTATAGCATCCGTATGGTGGACACGCTCACGCATAGCTGCCGCTTGCATCGGAGCCACAATACTCACAGCTACCGCAGCCCTCTTCATCCACAACAATTATTTTATCAACCCCACCACTGAGATTGAACAGAACCCTCCTTCTTCAATCCCAGCCGCTGAGATTGTCAGGGCTATCGACTTCGAAGATGCTCCACTACCAATTGTAGTGGCAAAAATAAAGGAAGTCTATGGCGTAGATGTAGTCAATTTGCCGGATAATGCTGACGAATACTCCCTTTCGCTCCACTATGAAGGATCTGCCATTGACCTCCTATACACAATCAACGACATTCTTGACACCGAAATGACAATCCAAGAATAATGAAAAAAGCAATCATATTGACCGCAATCATCTTTTGCGCTTTTGGTGCGTTTGCACAAAACATTACCATCAGGGCTGTAAACCGTCCGGCTTCGGAAGTTTTCCGAAGTATAATGGAGCAGACAGAAAAAAACTTCGTCTATTCTTCCGATCTGCTCAAAGATATGCGAATCACTGTCGACGTCAAGAAAAAGCCTCTCAAGAAGGTGCTCGACGATATCTTCCGCGACTCAGACATCGAATATAAGATAAAGGGAAATAACGTGGTGCTTAAGAAAAAGAAGACAGAGAAGCCAAAGAAGACCGTAATCACTAAACAAGTGCAAACCTCCCACTTGAATATATCAGACACTGTTAAAGTGACGATGTTGCAGTCGCTCGACGTGGTATCCCAATCTGAAAATCACCCTTTAGAGACTGCCAAAAGTGGAGTAAATACCCTCAGTGGAACTACAATTGGGAATACACCTGCCATCTTGGGAGAACCTGATCTCATAAAGGCTCTTCAGATACTCCCCGGAGTTTCTGAAACAGATGCCGGCTTCTCCGGGATGAATGTGCATGGAGGGAATCCTGATGAAAACATGTGTATGCTCGACAATGTCCCGCTTTACCAAGTGGAGCATTTTGCAGGTCTCTTTTCCCCATTCAACACCGACATCGTTAAGTATGCCGACTTTTACAAGACTTCTGTCCCTGCCCGATTCGACGGGCGACTCTCCTCTTTTCTCGATGTGCATCTGAAAAATGGGAATCATAAAGGGCATCATGGCTCCGGACGCCTTGGCCTCACCTCCGGAGCCTTCAATATATCAGGCCCAATCGGAGAAAAAACTTCATATCTAATTGGATTGCGACGTTCTTGGTATGATTTGCTCTCAATTCCCGCTCTTGCCATAGTCAATAGCAGAAACAAGGATGAAAAGACCATTGCAGACTATCATTTCATGGATTTCAACGCGCGTGTAGATCATCGCTTCTCCGATCGTCTTTCCGGATTTGTCAATGCTTATTACGGCGACGACCGTCTGAAAGCAGGCACTCAAGATAAGAAGGAACCCACAGAAGGCTACTACTTTAAAGAGATTCATAAATTCAAATGGGGCAATATACTGGCACAGACAGGAGTGAATTATAAATTCAGCGACCTGCTTTCGGCTGAGTTCTCTGCCGCATATACAGGTTATTTTTCCGGAATGGGTTATGATATACTTGGCAAAGAAATAAGTTCTGAATACACCGATATTTCCCATGATAAAATATGGAGTTCAAACTATATCCATGCATTCAGTGGGCGTGGCGATTTCAGTTGGCATCCCATTGACAATTCCCATCTACGATTCGGTGCTTCCTACACCTACCACTCTTTTCTTCCCGACCGCTCCGTAAAGGAAAATATCTTCAATGATATCACAGTAAAGACACGCAATATTCCTGAATCAACGGGAGCAAGCGAAATGAATGCCTACATAGAAGACGACTGGAAAATTTCCGACCGTCTGCATGCTGAACTCGGCATCCACACATCCCTTTTCCATATCGACGGGAAGACAAAAGGGGGAATCTCCCCAAGATTTTCTTTTAGCTACACTCCTACATCACAAATAGCATTGAAAGGTGCTTTTAGCCATACGGTGCAATACGTACACCGTATCGACGAGACGTATATCTCCCTTCCTTGCGACAGATGGGTACCCGTAGTAGGCAACTTCAAGCCAATGACCGCCGATAAGATAGGGATTGGAGGATATTGGCAGACGAAAGATGGTGCTTATGCCGTCACACTCGACGGATACTGGAAATTCATGAATAATCTCTTAGACTATCGCAATGAATATTATCTGCGTCCGCAGGCATGGTCCTGGAGCGAAAGACTTACTGCAGGCAAGGGAAGTTCTAAAGGTATCGACCTTATGATAGAAAAAAAGACCGGTAAATTTACAGGACATATCAGCTATTCTCTTGCATGGGCTGATCGCCGGTTTGCCGACCGCAACGATGGAAAACCTTATCCTGCCAGATGCGACCACCGACACACTGTAAAAGTTTTCGCCAATTGGGATGTGAGCCGCAAGGTCACACTGAGTGCTCTATGGACCGGGCATTCAGGCAATCGCTTCACCTTCCTGCCTCAACGCTTCGACACTCCCTCTCTGCCGGGACAAAGCAATTTCTATTTTGATGACGAAGTAGCCCTAAAGGCTCCGATCAATAATTATCAGCTACCATTTTATCATCGTCTCGACCTATCTTGCATAGTGAAGAACAAGCGTGGCTATTGGACATTCAGCCTTTACAATGCCTATTGCCACATGAACACCGTTGCTATAATGACAGGATATACCCAAGAGACATCATATACTCATCTCGGCAATAATATCTGGAACGTAGAAACTTGGTCGAAACCGGTATTCCAAAAATTCAAACTTATTCCAATAATCCCCTCATTTTCTTACACATGGCTATTTTGAAAAAAATCATACTTTTTGCATTTCCTCTGTTTCTGACCGGATGCTACCAAGATTTTGACCCTAAGATAGACACAGAGCCTGTATTATGCCTAAATTCATTGATCACAGCAGGCGAACCTATTTATGTAAATGTCAGCCACACTTGGGTATATACAGATATGGCAGGCTCCAAAGATCATTCAGTCGACGACGCTGAGCTACAGATATTTGCTAATGATATACTCGTTGACTCCGAATATATCGCGCAAGAGGGTGATCATATACATATCATAGCGAGCAGCCAAAAATACGGTGAGGCCGAGGCTGAAGTGACAGTCCCTTTTGCCACACAGATCTCAGCTGTCGATTTCACACCAAAAGTGACTGATGTAGAATTGACTCAGACACCCGGATGGGGTATAAACGCCAGTATAGAGTTTGACGCCTACATAAATTTACGCATCTCCGACGACGAGAAGACCGACGACTATTATCGCCTTATAGATAAGTCGTTTGATCAAAATCAGATAGTATCATTTTCTCCGGGAAGTTTTGAACCATTGGATCCCGTATTCTATGAGCAGACCAACACATTCGATGATGTCATGAATGGCACATATTATAGCATGTGCTTTTCCGATCGCCTTTTCAATCGCGAGACGAATACCATCAACTTCGCATTCTCACCTTGCTACATTCATTTGTCAGGCTTGAAAGAAGATCAAGCTGATTTGGAATGTGGCTGGGAATTCACACTATATTCCATTTCCGAAAGCTACTACAATTGGCTTGCTTTCTGCGATCAGGCTGGCGGAATTGTATTCGGCGATTTTGGTGATTATGGCCTTGCCGAGCCAATATGGGGCTACAGCAACGTCTCGACTGGAGCCGGCGTAGTGGCAGCCCAATCTTCCGCTACTATAACCCTCAATCTTCAAGATTTCCTATCTGACTATATTTCAAAAGAATACAACTAAACAAAAAAAATAATTCAAAAAATTCTCACAAAAACTTGCACAGAAGAAAAAAAGGTTGTAACTTTGCACTCGCAATCGGGAATAAAACCGAAAGCAACTCTCGAAAGAGGAAATTTGGTGCGGTAGTTCAGCTGGTTAGAATGCCGGCCTGTCACGCCGGAGGTCGCGGGTTCAAGTCCCGTCCGCACCGCCGAGGAGAGAGGAAGAGCAGTATTGTTGACTTCGGTCGCATACTGCTCTTTTTTTCGATTAACCCATTAACCCCAAAACCTCAACTTTTGCAAGCGAAAGTAGAATATACAATTATGATTCTTGATTGTCATACACATAAGCAGTCGCCAGACTCCAATGCAATTATATCGACATCGCCGATAGGTTTTGTCGCGGTTGGTTCTCAGCTCTGGTCCGTAGGGCTCCACCCTTGGGACCTCGGGCTCTTTTGTGCTGATAATATGCGCATAAAAGACGAGATATGGGTAGAACTGGTAGCTGCGGCGGCTTCTCCATATGTGGCTGCCATCGGCGAATGTGGCATTGACCTCTCCCACGGCGGAATCCTTGCCTCTCAGATGCTCGCATTCCGAAAGCAAGCTCTCTTGGCTGAACGTCTCAAAAAGCCACTCATCATCCACGCTGTCAAAGCCCACGACATAATCACAGGCATGAAGAAAGACCTGAATCCAGAACAACCCTGGATCATCCATGGATTCCGCAACAAACCCACCATCGCCGAAATCTACCTCAAAGCCGGCTGCTGGCTTAGCTTTGGAGAAAAATTCAGTCCAGAGACACTCGACATGACTCCAACCGACAGAATCCTTGCCGAAACCGACGAATCCACTCTCTCAATCGACAGCATCATAAGGCGTCTCGAAGAGTCATCTCAAAAGCCCCTGCGCGATTCAATCATAGAAAACGGCAAAATCTTCCAAATTCCCTAACCCAGAAGCTTCAGATATCTCTGATTCCTCTGATTTCTCTGATACTCCAAAATCCTCATAAATGAAAAAACTTATCCTCTTTATTCTATCCTTTATATCCCTCCAAGCCCAGACTCTCCGTCTGGAGCCGATCAAATACGGAGACATGGAGAATTGGGTGACGCGCAATATAACAGAATCCGCCATAATCGGCGGACAACATAAAACCATCTATGAAGTAGCTCCCAAAACCACTATCGACGGCAACAAAGCATACAAAAATTTGGGAGGCTCCCCTTGGGCAAACTCAAACGCATACGCAAAGGTATGTGGAGTAGTGAAAGGCTCCACCACTGTCTCTCCGGCACAGCGTGGAGGAAGCACAGTGGCAAAGTGCGAGGCGAAGATGGAAAATGTAAAGGCCCTGGGCATTGTCAACATGGACGTGATGGTGGCCGGATCAATATTTCTCGGCCAGCTGTTTGAACCCGTCACATCTACAAAAGGCGCATTCGGAAAGATGGAGATGGGAATTCCCTACACCAAGCGACCAAAAGCACTCGTCTACGACTACGAGATAGTGATGCCAAAAGACAATACCCGCACTAAATCGACGGGTTTCAGCAAGCAAAAGACACTTCAGGGTCGTGACAACGCTGAAGTCTACGTCCTCCTGCAGCGCCGATGGGAAGACGAAAAGGGCAACCTATACGCTAAGAGAGTCGGCACCGGGCGCGAACGCTATAATAAGTCAATCCCCTGGACACGCCAGCACGAACTCCCCATCCACTACGGAGATATCACAAAAGAATCATTCTACAAACCCTGGATGGGACTCCTCGACGGCGACAAAGCATACTACGCCCGCAATTCCAAAGGGAAGTTAGTGCCAGTCCATGAAGTTGGCTGGGACGATGCCAACGCCACTCCAACCCACGTCCTCATGATGGCGTCCGCATCCTGTGGCGAACCCTTCATCGGCACAGAAGGCCTAACCCTCTACATAGACAACATCAACTTCGGCTTCTAAAATAAATTCAAACATAAACATACCTCATAAGACTTATAAAACTTATACGAATTATACGACTTATAAGACTTATAAGACTTATAAAACTTATAAATCAAATAAAATAAAAGGAAATATGAAAATCGCAATAATAGGCTACGGCAAAATGGGCCACATGATCGAGCAGATTGCTAAAGATCGAGGCCACGAGATAAGCGTTATAATCGACGCAGACAATTTAGCAGATATCGAATCAAAGGCATTCCGCAAGTCGGATGTCGCTATCGAATTCACCCAACCCGACACAGCCGTCAACAATCTTTTGCGTTGCTTTTCGGCAGGAGTGCCTGTCGTATGCGGCACTACCGGATGGCTCGACTCTCTCGAGGCTGTGAAATCAGTATGCGAAAGCGGAAAGGGAGCCATGCTCTATAGTTCCAATTTCTCAATCGGTGTCAACATATTCGAGGCAGTAAGCCGCTACCTCGCCGGCATCATGAACAATTACCCTCAGTACACTCCCTCAATGGAGGAAGTACACCACATCCACAAACTCGACCACCCCTCCGGCACAGCCATCACTATTGCCGAAGAACTCATAGCCACATCCAACAAAGTCGACAACTGGAAAGAAACCCCCGACAACCCCGAGGACTCTGATAACTCTAATATCTCTGATACCCCTACCACCCCCGACAACTCAAACACCCTCTACATCTCCCACCGCCGAGAAGGCGAAGTCCCCGGTATCCACACCGTGATCTGGGACTCCCCACAAGACACTATCACCATCTCCCACTCCGCCAAGAGCCGCGAAGGATTTGCTCTCGGAGCCGTCCTCGCTGCCGAATGGCTTGCGGAAAAATGCAAGAAATTCTCTGTCGGTCCTATAAAACTCGGCTCAGGACAGACCGGTTTCTTCACAATGAAAGACATGCTCAAATTCTAATTCTACATAAACCGGAGGGCTATAACCTTGTTAACCCCAGGTGAAACCCCGGGGAAAAAAACATCCTTCTTCAGCGACCCCGGAGGGGTCGTACTAAAATAAAAGCTAAAGCCTTCCGTTATATAAAGTATGAATACTTTTATATCCGACCTCCGCGACCGACTCAAAGCCATCCGCCCAACCCGTTGGGTGCGCTTCGGCATAGTATCTTTAATCTTCTTCCTATGGGTTATATGGATGCAAAATCCTTGGCTGCTCCTTTTATGGCTGCTACTGATCGACATATACATCACTGGATATATCCCTTGGACTTGGTGGAAAAAGACTAAGGAACCGGTGCGTACCGTATTCTCATGGCTTGATGCCATCATCTACGCGCTGATCCTTGTCTACTTCATCTTCGCATTCATAGGTCAGAACTATAAGATTCCATCCTCCTCCCTCGAGAAGTCGCTTCTCGTGGGCGACTACCTGTGGGTCAACAAGACCATCTACGGTCCCCGTGTGCCTCAAACCCCACTCCACTTTCCTCTCGCGCAGCACACTCTCCCAATCATCAACACAAAGAGTTATATTGATGAGCCGCAGTTGAAATATCATCGTCTCGCCGGAATCCGAAATATCGAGCGCGGCGATATTGTGGTCTTCAACTATCCAAACGGCGACACCGTAGCCACAAAAGTTCCAAACCCAGACTACTACCAAATCTGCTACGAGCTGAGCCGGCGCGGCATTGAAGACCCTAAGGCTTACATCGAGGCAAACAAAGCGATGTTTGGTGATATCGTGGTTCGCCCTGTCGACCGCCGTGAAAATTATGTGAAGCGAGCCATTGGCTTGCCGGGTGAACGATTGAAGATAGTCGACGATGTAATCTACATCAACGGAAAGCCAATCGAAGATGCTGAAAATGTTCAGTTTAACTATGTGATTCCGGTAAAAGGTATCATTCCTCTTGAAAAATGGCAAGAAATCGGAGTGCGTATTGAAGACCACGGCAATGCCCCCATACAAGTGGAGGGAATCCCATATATGTTCTACGACGTGCCTCTCACAAAGGAAGCAAAAGCTATAGTAGAAAGTTGGCCGGAAGTAGACGGAGAACTCATAAAGGAGTCAAAGACCGGTTTCTACGATCTCGGAGGAATGTACCCACTCGGCAATCACTATGGCTGGACACGCCCGGATATGGGTGAGATATGGATTCCGAAGAAAGGGGAAACCCTCAAGCTGACTTTATGGAATCTCCCAGTCTATGAACGAGCTATCCGCACCTATGAAGGCAACGACCTTCAGGTGAAAGACGGCAAGATATACATCAACGGAGAGGAAACAGACCGCTATACCTTCAAGATGGACTATTATTGGATGCAAGGCGACAACCGCGACCGCTCCGCCGATTCCCGCTATTGGGGTTTTGTGCCGGAAGATCATATTGTCGGCAGCCCGATGTTCATCCTCGCTTCCTTCGATGAAGAGAAAGGTCTCTTTGACGGCAAGATACGTTGGGATCGAATCCTGCGCAACGCCAATCCGGATAAAGATAACAAATGGAAATAATCCCTCCATACCTTGCTTCTACGGATTGGCTACAAGGCAAGGTCTCTTCACGTTCACTCAAGACCCGCGACTACACCCGGACACTCATTGAGTCAAACAGCCCGGAAGGGATGGTTCTGACAGTGCCGATAGTCGGTGGGAGCTCCGCCGCCAAGCGTCTGAAACCGGAAAGTCTGGAAATTTCAGGCCATGGCGACTGGACAAGGATTCATCTTGGAGCGATCGAGGCAGCCTATGGTAAGGAACCGTATTTCGTGCATCTTTTTCCGGGAATAGCAACTGCCATCGAGCATTATCCGCAAAATCTTGCCACCCTTAACGTTTTACTAATGGAAAAGATGATGGATTTCCTCAGCTATAGAGATGCCATCGAAGAAATAAAGCGGCTAAGAGCGTCAAATCCCATAAGATGCTCCGACATCGCCAAGAGATTTGAGACAAAAATCAATCCCGCCCACTCCTTCCTCGAGCCTCTCTTCCGCCTCGGTCCCGACTCCATCTTCCTCCTAACATAAAATCCGCGCCCAATCCGCCGCCATCGGCGAAATCAACGGCGAAGCCGGATCTGCGTTGAAGCCAATTCCTTAAAAATCCATTAAGAATTGTCGCTGTTGTACGGTAGAGGCGCTCTATGGCATTAAGACTATGAAACTTATACTAAGATTGACACTCACTTTGCTTTTAGCTGCCGTTGCCTTCGGGAGCCGTGCTGACGCACCCCAAATCCCCGAATACCAAGGCGACCTGAAAGTCAAAGTCAATCCGGTCAAAGGCTACTACCGTTTCGTAGACGAATACGGAGACTCCGTCCGCATGACTTATTTCAAAGACTTCTATGTCTATCCCCCAATGAAGTTCAAGAATAAGAAGCAGGAAGACTTTTATTGGAAGACAGTGCGCGATGTCCGCAAGACTCTCCCTTATGCCAAGCTTGCATTCGCCACTCTCTGCGAGACTTACGAATACATCCTCACCATCCCCGACGAAAAGACACGCGAAAAGCATCTCAAGCGCCTTGAAAAAGACATCTTCGAGCAATACAAGCCCGTCGTAAAGACCATGACCAAGAATCAGGGTAAGATTCTATTGAAACTCATCAACCGCGAGACTGACCAAAGCTCATTCAGCATCGTAAAGGCCTTCTTAGGCAGTTTCCGCGCCGGATTCTGGCAAACATTCGGAAAATTCTTTGGAATGAACATGAAAGCCGGCTTCCATCCCGAATCAAACAAAGACGACGCGATGATAGATCGCATCGCCTACCTGATCGAACAAGGCCAACTTTAGCTTTTTACCTAATCGCCCATCCGTCAACACTGTGCTGAGGACGCAAGTCCGAAGATAGTTTTATGGTCAAGACCTTGCAGCAAGCAAAACTCCCTGTCCAGTAAGCCTGACATTAGTCATAGCCGCCGGCAAAAGCACAGTCTCCCCCCTCTTGACTTTCACTCCCCCGACACTGACCTCCCCCTCAAGGCACATAAAAACTGTAAACGAAGTCTCATCAAACTCCAACTCCATCTCCCCATCCAGCAAAATCCTATTGACAGTGAAATGATCGCATCGGGCTATGACTGTATCAGCCACTTCCGAATCCGGCACAGCGCTTTTATAGTCATCATAATAAGTATAGTCTATCGCATCCTTCGCCAACTCCGTATGAAGTTCGCGTGTATTCCCCCGGGCATCCCGACGTCCATAATCATATATACGATAGGTAATGTCGCTCGATTCTTGAATCTCAGCGAGCAAATTGCCACCACCAATGGCATGCACTCTCCCTGCCGGCAGGAAAAAGACATCCCCCGGATGTGAATCATGCACAGCAAGCACCTCTTCTAGAGTGTTATTCTTCAATCGCTCCACATATTGATCAGCTGTCATTTCCCGATTAAGACCTGAATATATCTTGGCACCTTTATCAGCATCAATGATATACCACATCTCAGTCTTACCCAAGCTGCCATGACGCTCCTTCGCAAGCTCATCATCAGGATGCACCTGCACCGACAGATTGTCGTTAGCATCTATCAGCTTCACAAGCAGAGGAAATTTCCCGTCATACCGCTCCATCACCTTAGTACCAAGCAATTCTGCACCAAAGCAATCGATAAGCTCAGTAATCATCATCCCCTTATAAGGACCCTCAGCCACGACAGACTCATGCCCCGCGACAGCCGAGATCTCCCAGCTCTCACCGATCTTATCCTCCGTCTGCTCTACACCCTTATATTTACAAATCCTCTCTCCTCCCCATATAACACTCTTAAAATACGGCAAAAACCGTATCCCCTGCTTCGTTATCATATTATCTTTTCAAATTATATTTAATCTCTACATGATAAAACTTTGTAGCATGCTCCGCATCGTCTAAAGGTAATATGCAATGCGAAGCGGAGCGAGCGAGCCTCTGCGCACTTTGCTTTGGACTCCGTGTGCCCTCTGTGTGAGCCTAATCCTCCTCTCTCTTATCCAACTCTGCGAGAGCAAACGAATAAGCTCCTGCCGATATAGCCTTGCTCGCTCCAAGTTTTGAAAAAGTGACTCCAATTCGCTTCATATCGTCATACTCAACCGAGAGATTAGTGCCACGAACATTAATTCTTTTCGGATTCCCTTTTGCAAATTTCTCGAATTCAGCGGGATCATCAAGGTCAAACACCTCCATCTGCACTCTTCTGACGCTATCGCCTCCGAGGGTGGCAAGTTCAGAGCGTAGTTCTTTCATCAGTGAAGGCAAAATCCACTGCCTGGCAGCCGTAATGCCACCCCCTATCACAATGATTCCATCAATCAACTGCGCCGCAACTGCCATAGCATCACCGGCAATTTCGCCAAACTCAGCAAAAGCCTTCCGCGCAGCATCCACATTCCCTTCCCTTTTTCCGTCGGCGATCTCGCAAATCTCCTTCGGCTCAAGATTATGACCATAATCTCCGGAAGCTTCTGCATACACTCGCTTTATGGCTCTCACAGCCACTCCTTCTTCAACGATAATCCCTTCCTTAAGCTTATGGGGCAGGCAGAAAGTCTCCACGCAAGAGTTGTCCCCACGGTTAAGCTGACCATTGACAACAATACCTACTCCGAAACCTGTACCGAACGTATATCCAAGCAAGTTTCTGAAACGTTTCCGGCTTCCTACTTCTTTCAGATGGCGGTTGATTTCAGGCAGAGCACCGCAAAGCGCCTCTCCATAAGCAAAGAGATCGCCGTCGTTGTTGATGAATACCGGAATTCCGAATTCGTTATTTAAAAATGGGCCAAGTGCCACTCCATCCCGGAATGAAGGGAAATTGGGAAGGTAGCCGCCGATTATTCCGTTAGGATAGTCAGCCGGACCCGGAAATGCAAAACTTATAGCCACCGGTTTCTCATCCAGAGACTCAATCACTTCACGAAATCCCTTGACCATAGTATCAAGACAAAGGTCAAGGTCATGGGCATTAGATGGATAAGTGATCGGTTCTGATACGAATTCACATCCCCGCATCGCTCCAAACACAAGATTAGTGCCCCCGGCATCGAGCGTCACCACTACTCTATCATCATGTCTATACATATCTCTTAAACTTATATAGAAGTTGTTTAAACTTATTTACGAATTAAAAAATTTACAATGAAGAGTTAAAC
>CAMWLX010000065.1 GCA_947175225.1 uncultured Porphyromonadaceae bacterium | reverse complement strand
CATTAAAGTCCTTAAAGACATTAAAAGCTTCAAGTGACTTAAATCTCTAAGTTCTCAAACCTTTAAATATCTAAACCATAAATAAAAAGCCATCATGAATATTAATGAAATCATGGCCAATCTTGAGGCCAAGCATCCTGGCGAGAAAGAATTCCTCCAGGCAGTAAAGGAAGTTCTCCTTTCGGTTGAAGACGTCTACAATCAGCATCCGGAATATGAAAAGGCTCGCATCATTGAGCGTATGGTAGAACCTGATCGTATCTTCACTTTCCGCGTGACTTGGGTCGACGACAAAGGTGAAGTGCAGAACAACATCGGCTATCGCGTTCAGTTCAACAATGCTATTGGCCCCTACAAGGGTGGTATCCGTTTCCACGCAAGCGTCAACCTGTCTATCCTCAAGTTCCTCGGTTTCGAGCAGACTTTCAAAAATGCACTCACTACTCTCCCGATGGGTGGAGCGAAGGGTGGCAGCGACTTCTCGCCGCGCGGCAAGAGCGATGCTGAAATCATGCGTTTCTGCCAGGCATTTGTCCTCGAACTCTGGCGCAACCTCGGTCCTGACCGTGACGTTCCCGCAGGCGATATAGGCGTAGGTGGCCGTGAAGTTGGCTACATGTATGGTATGTATAAGAAACTCGCTCGTGAGAATACAGGCACATTCACCGGCAAGGGTCTCAGCTTTGGTGGCAGCCGCCTCCGTCCGGAAGCTACCGGCTATGGTGCCATCTACTTTGTGCAGAACGTGCTTAAGAAAATCTGGGGAGAAGAACTCGCCGGCAAGACCATCGCTATCTCAGGCTTTGGCAATGTAGCTTGGGGCGCAGCAAAGAAAGCTACTGCTCTTGGTGCAAAGGTTGTCACTATCTCCGGTCCTGACGGCTACGTTTACGATCCCGAAGGTCTCAACGACGAGAAGATCGAATATATGCTCGAACTCCGTGCTACTGGCAACGACATCGTTGAGCCATACGTTGAGATGTTCCCGGAAGCTAAGTTCTTCCCCGGCAAGAAGCCATGGGAGCAGAAGGTAGACATCGCTCTTCCTTGCGCTACTCAAAACGAGCTTAACGGCGAAGATGCTAAGCAACTGATAGCCAACAATGTTCAGCTCTGTGCAGAAGTTTCCAACATGGGATGTACTCCCGAAGCTATCGATGCATTCATCGCCAACAAGACTGTTTACTGTCCCGGTAAAGCTGTCAATGCAGGTGGCGTAGGCGTTTCCGGTCTCGAAATGAGCCAGGATGCAGAGCATCTCCAGTGGAGTGCAGAAGAAGTCGATCAGCGTCTCCACACAATGATGAGCGACATCCACGCTGCTTGTGTAGAGCACGGCACTCAGGAAGACGGCTACATCAACTACATGAAGGGCGCCAACATCGCCGGCTTCCTAAAAGTGGCCGACGCAATGATGGGCCAAGGCATCATCTAAAACGGATTGAGTGAGTGCGGAAGCACGAATTCATTCAATTGATAATGTGAATGCTAAAGTGCGAATTTATAATAATGGCTCCGAGCTTATGCTAACGGGGCCATTTTTATAAAAAAAATCTTGCCAATCTCAAAAAAATATATTAACTTTGCATCCACAATAACGCCAGCCACTATAGCTTAGTCGGTAGAGTATCTCATTCGTAACGAGACGGTCGCCGGTTCGAGTCCGGCTAGTGGCTCATAAAAAACTTCGGAATCCCTCAGGATCCCGGAGTTTTTTATATCAGGTCGGAGACCTGATAATTATGCAGAAACCCCGGGCTGAAGCCCGGGGAATCCATCAAATAGCTCAGTAGCCTCGGAGAGTCGATTTATGGTAAAGTCATAATAGTCAATCGTTGATCAGAAAGTGGTCGCCCGTTTCCTTGACGATATTCTCATAATACTTCTTATCATACCCGGGCCAAGAAGGAGATGCCGGAAGTCCATAATCATTCCTCTTGAAGCTTCCATCATCATTCTGCTTCTTAACATTCCCGTCAAGGAATTTCACCATCAAGAACTCTGCAAGCTGGCGATAGCAATCCGTAGCCTCCTTTGCGATGCTGGCAGCCTCCATATTGACATATGTGGTCAGCTGTCCCATCATCCCGGCCTGTGCCAGCGGCAAAAGCTGCTCCTCAGAAGCCTTGCGTGAATCGCGATATTTCTCTTCAAGTCCATTCTGCACTTTGCGGATATCAGGTATCATAAGGTCATATCTATTATATGCCTGATTAGCAACCCAGTTGTTCATCCAGAAATTGGAGTTCATATTAAATTCATAAAGATCTCCGACTGTGAATTGCATTGGCACTTCCGTAAGTGAGCAATAAAGAGGCATATAGACACAAGTGTTAGTGTCGTCAGTGCCAAACCAGAAAATTCCTCCTACTGCATCCGGCAGCCATGAACGGCTCTGCGAAATGAAGCTCCATCCGGTCTGCTGGGTCGCTGTGGCACGCTCCATGCAGTACTTCTTGCCATCCACTTCATACGACATCGGGCGCCAACGGTATGGCACATGGTTCGGACCGGCACCAACATCCTGAGTCATATCAAGAGGTGTTCCCTCGAAATGGTCGCGCATGCACATTTGCATATCCTCAAGAGTCAGTTTCCTGTTTGGCACCACATATAGCGGCATCGGAGTGTCGCTTTCTCCTGCTATCCATGAATAATATTTGTCAAGTTCAGGATCAAACTTCCTCATGAACGCCCATGCGCGAGCATCGCAGCTGCGGCGGGTAGCTGCATCATGCACGCAATATGCATCTGCAAATGAGAAGTCGCTGTCTTTTCCCGAGAAATATCCACGTTTGCGTGCAAACTCAATCATATCCTTCGAGTAGCGTACATTCTTCTTGTCCTTCAGATCAACTTGTCTGATTCTTGGCTCATTGGCGTGTGCGCAGATAGCATCATCCGGTATTCTCACAGCAATCCACACTGCGCCCTTCTCAGCTCCCTTTCCGATCATATCCATCACCCATACCTCATTTTTATCTGCTATAGTAAAAGATTCCCCCTCTGAGGCATATCCGTATTGAGCCACAAGGCTTGTCATCACATCGATAGCCTCGGGAGCCGACTTGGAGCGTTCAAGGGCAATCTGTATCAGCGAGCCATAATCGATGATTGCGTTCCCCGTGGTGTCCATGAGTTCCTCACGTCCTCCCCATGTTGTCTCCCCTATAGCTACCTGATACTCATTCATATTCCCCACGACATTATAGGTCTCCTTAGGCTGAGGTATGTCGCCAAGTGGTTTCCCGGTGTCCCACTCTACTACCTTTCGCATAGCCCCCTCCTTATGCACCGCCGCCGGAGTGTGAGAAAGATCCCCGTAAAGCGTATGTGAATCAGCGGCATATGTGATCATAACGCTTCCATCAGCCGTAGCCAATTTCCCGGCCATAAAATTAGTGCAAGCCAACGCCGAAGCAGCCGTCAAAGCAATCGCACCAAAAGCCCATATTCTTCTATTTATCATTTCCTTATCAATTAAAAATTCTGAAGTAACAATTGTATATTATTGAATTTCAAAGACAAAAATTATGCATTATGAATTAAGCATTAAGCATTAATCAAAATGTTTTTATAGCTGTCTTCTTATACGAATAAGGGAATACGACAGTTAACGTCCTCTTAGCCGTATCATAAGCATACCCATATTGCCTGATCGCCTTAGCCGACACCATCCTCTCAAGCTTCTGCCCATCGAGTTCGACTCCCTTAGGATTGCTTACTCCTACTATCTCAAGAGTGATCATCCTGAGTTCCGGCATGCCCTTATAGCTTCCCTCTGAGTCTATATTGACATATATCTCATTCCCCTGTTTGGATCCGCTGAAAGTAGTAAGCTGATATTCTCCATCTTCGAGAGAAGTGGGGGAGAGGCGGTTGTCGTCAAATAGCTGGTAGTTGCTCCATTCTTTCCTTGGAAAATACTTCACTGTCAAAAGAGCGGGATTATACTCCGAAGTGTTTTCAATCTTCTGCGGATATTGTGGTATGAAACTTCCGGCTTTCACAAATATTGGCAACGTATTGAGCGGAGCCGAGACTGTCAATGTGCTTCCTCCCTTATACGTCTTCAGCGGATTGTTCCAATCTATCCACTCTCCGGCTGGGAAGACGACTTTCCTCGTTATCACTCCCTTGGTCATCACCGGTGCCACCAGTACATTCTCACCCCATAGATATTCATCACTGATATTTGCATATTTATCCTTATCCTCATTTTCGCCGTGGAAGTTGAGTGGGCGCATAAGCGGCATGCCATAGGCTGCGTTTTCGTATGCAAGGGTATAATTGTATGGAAGCCATTCATAACGCATCCGTATGAATTTCTTGATGATATTTTCCTGCTTCGGGTAATGGTAAGGCTCCGGACGGTCCTGTGCATGGGTTCTCAGAATCGGTGAGAATGTTCCGGCCTGCACCCAACGCACGTAAAGTTCCGGATCATAAGGCTTTTCAGGGTCAACTGCAAACCCTCCTACATCATTGCCCATGTATCCCAGTCCGGAAAGACCCGAACTCAATATTAATTTATTCTGGGCCTGGAGTCCTCCCCAAGAGCGAGATACGTCTGATGTCCAAGGGAATACACCGTAACGTTGAAGCCCTGTAGTGCCTCCGCGCATCATAAGCATCGGTCGCATATCAGGGAAGTCCTTGCGGAGTCCGTCATAGATCATCTTGCTCCATTCATTGCCATAGACATTGTGAAATTCCTCAGCTGTCTCGCCGTTGGCATGCACTATCTCAAGGGGATGCACTTCCGGCTCTCCTAAGTCGCCCCACCATCCGGAAAGACCTTCTGCTGTAAGGGGTTTCATCCTGTCCCACATCCATTTGCGTGTTTCAGGATTGGAGATGTCAAACATTCCGGCTTCTCCTACCCATGTGGTGACATCTTTAGTGTTGCCGGAAGCATCTTTTGTCAGAAGCCCTTTGCTTTCAAGCAGATTGTAATTGTCGATGGCTCCTATCTTGTTGATGTATGGCTGATGGATTGGCACCACATGGATTCCCTGTGCATTGAGGTCGTCGAGCATCTTCTTATGGTCGGGCCATTGCTTCTTGTCCCATTCTAATCGTCCCATATCTGTCTCTACTCCATACCAATATAGATCGAGCACCATACCGTCTACAGGATAATCTCGCTGCTTAAGAGAGTCAATGGCTCCGTAAGCTTCATTCTGATTGTGATAGCCATACTTTGAAGTGATATAGCCCAACGTCCAGAATGGAGGAAGAGGTTGTCTTCCTGTAAGTTCTGTAAATGCCATGGTTGCCCCTGCCAAATAGCCATCCCCATTTATAAAGTAATAGCTGAGAGGCTTTGCGGAAATTGTTCTATAAGCGATTGTGTCTTCCCCTAATGTCAGCCATGCCTTGGCGTAGTCATCGATAAGAAGACCGAATCCATTGTCGCTCACAATATAAGGCATGTTTATATTGGCTTGTGAGATTCTTTCATCCCCATCTACATATCCGTAATTGGCACGGTTCCACATAGTGAGGTCACTCCCGTTCAGTGTCAGGCTATGTCCCCTTTCCCCGGCTCCATAGAAATTGTCCCCCTCTGGTGTCAGGAAAGTGAGGGTCTGTTCGTCGCCATCTTTCCTTACTCCGTTGGCTTCCGATAGCAGTAGAGTGCCGTTTTGGTCATAGAAAGATACCTTGCCGCTCTTTTTGTCAATGTTGACAGTAGTGGTTGGTGATTCTATCACAAATCTGTCAGAAGTTGCCCACGTCAGAATGTCGCTTTTCTTCCCTTCAAAAGCTGCCGCCTGCGTAGCTTTCGGCGTAGGGTCCTGCAAGCTTTTAAGTTCGCTGATTCTGAAGATGTCGTTGCTGAGTGGCGTCACTTCTATCACTCCTTTCTTGGTGACCACTCTGTAGGGCTCTGTCTTCTCGTTCTCCGTATGAGCGGAGAAGGCGGCAGCAGCAGTTGCTGCAGCCGCCAACGCTATGCATATTGATGCTCTTCTCATAATTCAATATCTTGATCTACTATTACATGCCATGGCAGACCGTTAAGCGCCAATGTTTCCAAGAATGGATCAGGATCAAATTCCTCTACATTGTGCACTCCGGGCATCACCCACTTGCCAGTGAGGAACATCATAGCCCCTACCATAGCAGGAACACCGGTAGTATAGCTGACTGCCTGGGCTCCGGTCTCTTTGTAAGCCTCCTCATGAGAGCAGTTGTTGTAGATGTAGTAGGTAGATTCCTTTCCCTGCTTGTCGATGCCGCGTATGCGGCAGCCGATTGAAGTCTCTCCTGTGTAGTTCTCTCCGAGCGAACCCGGGTCAGGAAGCACAGCCTTGAGGAATTGTATAGGTATGATCTCCTGTCCGTTATACATCACCGGGTCGATTCTCGCCATTCCTATGTCTTGGATCACGCGGAGGTGGGTCAGGTATTCCTGACCGAAAGTCATCCAGAAGCGGGCACGCTTGATGGTCGGGAAGTTCTGCACGAGGCTCTCCAGCTCTTCATGATAGAGGAGGTAGCTTTCGCGCTCTCCGATATTAGGATAGGTAAGGGGCTGGTGGATTTCCAGATTCTCTGTCTCTACCCATTTGCCATCTTCCCAATATTTACCCTTCTGAGTAATTTCGCGGATATTGATTTCCGGATTGAAGTTGGTGGCGAATGCCTTGCCGTGGTTGCCGGCGTTGCAGTCTACTATGTCGAGATAGTGCATTTCCTTGAAGTGATGCTTGGCTGCGTAGGCAGTGAAGACTGCGCTCACTCCCGGGTCGAAACCGCATCCGAGTATCGCTGTCAAGCCTGCATCTTCAAATCTCTTGCGGTAGGCCCACTGCCAGCTGTATTCAAAATGAGCCTCATCCTTTGGCTCATAGTTGGCTGTATCAAGATAGTTTACGCCACATTTCAGGCAAGCCTCCATGATGGTGAGATCCTGGTAGGGGAGCGCCACATTGATGCAGATGTCGGGTTTATGCCTGTTGAAGAGTTCTACAATCTGGTCCACTTCGTCAGCATCCACACTGTCAGTGGTGATGTTAGGGGCTCCGATCTTGGCAGCAAGAGCGTCGCATTTTGATTTAGTACGAGAGGCTATCACAATCTCATTGAATACCTCCGGATGTTGCGCACACTTATGTGCTACAACTGTGCCGACGCCCCCGGCGCCGATGATAACGACTTTTCCCATTCTTTATTTATATCTCTTATTATTCTGAATTATTGAAGTTTAAACAACTTCATTGCATATCAATTTGCAAAGATAATAAAAAAATCTGTATTTAAGTGCAATCGCATAAAAAGATTTCCGAAAAATCCTCCTCTCTCATCCGCGCCCCTTGAGCCACTTGACCCTTTATAGCCCCTAAAGCCCTAAAAGTCCTCAACGCCCCACAATGATAACAGGCCCATCTCCGGTAAGCCCAATATATTGAAATTTAGGATTCTCCTTCTTGAAAGTGGTCAGCACATTCCCCAGTGAGTCAACATATGATGCGCTCCCTGCTACTATATAGTAGGTGTCTTTTCCGTCAGTCGCTATAACAGGTGTCAGGCTCTTTGATTTTTGAAGATCTTCAAGCATAGATTTGGCATTCGTGGTCATTTTCAGCATTGCCACTGCCAAACGATACGGGCCCGATTGAGGCCAAGCTGTTCCATCTGTAGGCTTAAGAAACTTGTGCTGTATCTGAAGCGAATCCCCTGCAAGTACCTTCCAATTTGTCGATTCCTCACTGAGCAACTTATGTCCCCCCGTAAGAAGATCATCATCCGGATCCACTTGCTCCCTTTTGCTCTTGGCTGCCTCATACGCCTGCTGATACCCCTTCTCCGTAGGCTTACAACCGGCGAAAACCGGCAATATCATACACAGGCTCAATATAACTTTGATACTCTTATTCATACCTTAATTAGTTAAATAGTGACGCACGTGAAGTGCGTCACTTAATCAATCCCTAATCATTTTTTACTCAATATCCAAGTGGCTCGTGCCGGAAGTTTCAATTTCTTATCCCCGTCTTTCAAGACGATGATCTTGCCGCTGAAGATATCTCTATAGGCGTCTCCATCATTGATAATCTCTGCATATCGGCTCATGTCAAGGTCAAGGTCTTCATCTTTCCCGTTGAGAATGACTATCACTTCCTCCGGTCCATACTTTCTGCGGTATAGATACACTCCATTAGTAGGCATGAAATGTTTCATATCCCCCTTTCCGATAGCATCTGAAGTCTTTCGCCAATTGTTGATGGTGGCGATGAAGTCGTATGCCTCATTCTGAAGCTCGCTTCTTCCGGCTGCAGCAAAATGATTCTCCTTATCCCCTTCAAAACCACCTGGAACATCGCGCCTTACAAATCCGTCTGATCCTTCCTTGCTTCCGTTCATAAGCAACTCAGTGCCATAGTAAAGCTGTGGAATGCCCGGCACGGTCAGAAGCATAGCGATTGCCTGTTTCCAAGCATCAAGATTCTCCGGCTCTTCAAGTATGAATCGGTCTGTGTCGTGATTGTCAAGGAATCGAAGTACATTCATCGGATTGGCATACACATAGTCGAGTGCAAAATGGTCATACAGTTCATTGATACCGTTCCAAGCCTGAGAATCTACCTTAAATGGTTTGAGGTCGGCACATAATATGCTCAAAGGGAAGTCCATGACTACAGGCAGCCGGGTGTCTATTCCCATAGAAGCGGCAATGGCTGACCCTGTCTGCCAGAATTGCTCACCTGCGGGGCTTCCATACCAACATTCACCGACGATGTTGAATCCCGGATACTCTGCCATGACGGCATCTATCCATTCTCCCATCTTCTCGCGGTCGGCATAAGGATAGGTGTCCATTCTGATACCATCTATCTGCGAATCCTCAATCCAGAATATGGAGTTCTGAATCAGATATTTCATCAGATGCGGATTCTTCTGATTCAAATCCGGCATTGACTCCACAAACCATCCATTCACTGTCAGGTCCTTGTCATATTCCGATGCATAGGGGTCTGTGATAGTGGAAAGTCTGTAGTTGGTCTGCTGGAAGTCTCCCTGATGGTTCATCCAATCACTTGCCGGAGGATCTAATGCCCACGGATGATGGCTTCCGGAATGATTGAAGATCATGTCCATCACCATCTTTATTCCCTTGCCGTGCAGAGTTTCAATCAGGGCTGCATACTCTTCATTGGTGCCGAAGCGTGGATCCACGCGGTAATAGTCGGTGGTGGCATAGCCATGATAGCTTCCCCCTGGCATATCATTCTCAAGCACAGGATTTAGCCATACTGCTGTCACTCCGAGCGAGTCGATATAGTCGATATGGTCAGCGATGCCCTTGAGGTCGCCTCCATGACGTGCATTTGGATTCTCTCGGTCTTCTGCAACGATATTTTTCAATGTCTTTGCTTCAGAATGTTCATCCATCCCGGAAGCAAACCTATCAGGCATTATCATATAAAGCACGTCGGCAGCTGAAAAACCTTGCGCACCTTTCATCTCCTTACGAGCTTTCAGTTCAAAATCTCGTGTGATGGTCTTTTTCCCGGCTTTCCATTTGAGCTTAATCATCCCCGGCTTAGCCTCCGGCGATATATTAAGGTAGATGTATTGCCAATTAGGGCTCCCGTCGAGACGCGCAACGGAATAAATCGTCACGCCGGGATATTCCATGGAAAATTCAGCTTCCCGTATATCTTTGCCATGTATCTGCAGCTGCAGGGTAGTGTCGTGCATGCCGGTCCACCAATAAGGCGGATCTATCTTATCTACAGAAATGGCTGCCAAGGCTTCTCCGGCCATGGCAGCGCACAATAATAAAGCTTTATGTCTTCTCATAAATTTACAAGTCTTATAAGTTCGACCCGGAGGGGTCGAACTTATAAATAGCTAATAATGCATTATCCTCAGTCAATCTGAATGATTACATAAGGAGATCTCTCCCAAAATGCCTTGGAATTCAAAATCTTCACACTCTGAGTTCCGTTAGAGTTGTCGATGATTTCGTAGCTGTCCTTTGGCACATTACCCCAGATTTTGACTTTCTTGCCCCCTGTGTTGATCACACTAAGAGTCCTCTTGTCGCCTGCAGTGAAGTAATTCTCATTGAAATCACCCTGAAGCACCTTCGTAGCTCCTAAGAATTTCTTATCGAGTAGGCCATTCTGCTTAAGCTCTTTGTTTGTTCCGATAGCATAATATACTCGGTTAGCAAGGTTCTCAGCAGCGGTTGCTTCTGCCTGAGCTTGCTCGCGTGCTGCAGTCTCTGCCTTAAGATCTTCTTGCCCTTTGATCACCTGGTCGTTGAGTTCAGCTATCTCTGCATTTGCAGCCTCGAGTTTGGTATTGAGCTCTGCGATTTTCTCTTCCTGACGATCTATTCTTGCCTGGAGGTCAGCGATGGTCTTCTTCATCACTGAATTGTCTGAATTTGACTTGTCAAGCTTTGCCTGCATCTTAGCCAAAAGATCTCGGTTTTGCTGAAGCCTATCCTTGATGCTTTGGAGGTTCTGACGCACTTCAGCTCTTCTGTCAAACTTCTCGCCCCCTTTGTCCATGCTGTAGAGAAGACCCTCCTGAATATTAATGGAGTCGAGTCCGTCATAGATGTCGCCCATCAGCAACAGCAATGAATCATTGAATGTAGAAGCCTGTTCATACTGAACTGTTACGATCTGTAGAGAATCAGCCGTTTTGTCGCCCTTCTCTCCGCTACAAGCCGACAGCAAAACTGCCCCTATAGCGCCCAATGCAAATAATTTCTTCATAATATCAAATTTATTATATTTCTATCTATATTCTTCCTTTGACGACTATAACAATCTCCCCCCTCGGAGTGTTCACTCCAAAATACTCAGAAAGCTCCTTCAAAGTGCCATTATGGAAAGTCTCAAACTTCTTTGATATTTCCCTCGCTACGCATGCCTCCCGATTTTCGCCGAATGTCTCTGCAAGTTGCCGCAGTGTACGCGGCAATCTCACCGGACTCTCATATATTATTACTGTCCGGGTCTCTTCAGCAAGTTGGGCAAGCCTTGTGGCGCGGCCCTTTTTCAAAGGAAGGAATCCCTCAAACACAAATCTGTCGCAAGGCAATCCGCTCCCCACCAAGGCAGGGACGAAGGCAGTTGCTCCGGGTAGCACCGTCACTTCCACGTCTGCCTTTCGGCATTCCCTCACGAGCATAAATCCCGGATCTGAGATCCCCGGAGTCCCTGCATCCGAGATAAGGGCAATATTCTCTCCGGCCACGAGCCTGTCGGTGAGATGTTTCACAGTCGAATGCTCATTATATTTATGGTGGCTCTGCATAGGAGTATGGATATCAAAATGCTTCAGAAGCACACTGCTTGTCCGGGTATCCTCAGCAAGAATCAGGTCAGCCTCTTTCAGCACATTGACAGCCCTGAACGTCATATCCTCCAAATTCCCAACCGGAGTAGGCACAATATAAAGCATAACTCAATTCAAATTCAAAATTCAAAAATTCAAAATTCTCAATTCTCAATTCTCAATTCTCAATTCACAATTCACAATTCTCAATTCACAATTCTCAATTCTCAATTCTCAATTTAATTATCTCTATAAAAGAAACGACAGTCTCATTCTCCCGGTCCCATCCCATCTCATTATAGAAATAATCCTCTATCATCGATTGATTATTGATGTCATTCAAGAACTCAAGCGTCGAGTCAAACATCTTCATGTTGCCATCGAATAGTTCCCGTGAATAAAGAAATCTATCATTAAGAGAAAAAGCCGATTTAAGCGATCCCTTTTTCTTAAAGTTAGTATTCTCCTTTATATTTATACTCTGTCTGTTTTCAATCTCCGGGGGGGTCGGTTTTGTCTCAACCTTGACATCCTCCTTTATTTCTATTAGCAGCTCATCTTTAGTCGGGGTGCTGATAGGCTCCACATCATCCTTTATTTCGATGATAGTCTCATCTTCCATTGTCTTATTAGAAGTCTTCTCATCATCTGCTTCTTCCTCTTCCTCTTCGTCTAAAGAAAGCACTAAGTCGTCGTCATCCGCAACCAGTGTAGGATG
>CAMWLX010000064.1 GCA_947175225.1 uncultured Porphyromonadaceae bacterium | reverse complement strand
CCCCAGACCTTGTCGAAACCATAGCCCCAGTCAATACCAAGGAAGCCGAGCATAGAGAGATATAGACGCACACCGACACCGGCAGAACGTTTCAAGTTGAATGGTGCGAAGTATTTTATATCAGTCCACGCATTGCCTGCTTCCGCAAACGCAAGTGCGAAGATTGTAGTGTTGGGTTGCATCATGAACGGGAAACGAAGCTCAAACGTAAACTTTGAATAAGCATATGCCTCATAGTAGTATGGGGTGAACTGTCCATTCTCATAGCCACGCATCGAGACAGTCTCTGTAGCGTAGGTATAGCTGCCTGTCATACCGTCACCGCCGAAATAGAATGTTTCAAATGGCGATTTGACATACTTGTTGTAGCTACCGAGAAGAGCAAAGTCGGCCTTAGTCATCATGACGAGTCGCCAGTTGCCATCAGGATTTGTGAGCGGAGTGAAGGTCTTGGCTTGGAATTTCACTTTATAATATTCGATCCACTTATAGAGTTCTGCCTGAGCCTTGACATTACGGTTATTTGCCTCCTCAGCTAATTTTTGCCAGTCATGACCCTTGCGGAGTGATGTCCAAGGAGGAGTCATTTGAAGAGAAAGCAAGAAGCTTGAGCCTCGGCTCGGATAGATAGGTTGGTCAGTTGTATTGCGGCTAAGTGTCAATCCAAGGACAATCGAATTGGCAGAACCTGTATTCATGAAGCGCAAGTAATCCCAGTTCTTAAGGTAATACCAACGATAGGCAAGCGACACTTGGAATTGGAAAAAGTCATCCGGCCAATTCAGACGTGTACCGTAAGCTGCTGACACACCTGCAAGCTGAAGCACCTTGTTCGGGTCGTAAGCATTTTGGTAGGCATATTGGCCATATCCGTTGTTGTAGCCATAATAATTATACATAGATGAATATGAATTCATCCAACTTTGATTATAGAATCTGCTGTTGACACCAGTAGAGCGGCTGTAGTCTACAGAGAATGAGAACGAATTAGGACGCTTGCCGCCAAGCCACGGGTCGAAGAAACTGATATTGTAGCTTTGATAATACTTGGCATTGGTCTGCGCAGAAATGGAGAATGTCTGTCCGTCACCTCTTGGGATAATACCACGGTAGCTGGAGGGGTTAAATAGATTCTTGATGGAGAAGTTGGAGAATGAGAGTGCTACCTGGCCTGTGACACCTGTCTGACCCCAACCAAGAGAAAGCTGCACCTTATCGTTGGCTTTCTGCTCAAGGTCGAAGACGATATCCACTGTCCCGTCGGCATCATTCGGCAGGGGATTGACACCCATAGTCTCCGGATCGAAGTGTCCCGAGGCTGCGATCTCACGCGCTGAGTTCATAAGCGCAGTCTTAGAGAAGAGATCACCCGGCTTGACACGCAATTCTCGACGGATCACTTTCTCATAAAGCTGGTCGTTGCCATTGATTACGACTTTATTGATCCTTGCCGGCTGACCTTCGTAGATTCGCATGAGAAGCGAAATGCTGTCACCCGCCACCTGCTGCTCAATCGGCACAAGATTGAAGAAAAGATAGCCATTGTCTAGATATAAGTTGCTGACAGCATCATCATCCTCCGAAGTACGCTTGGATAGTCGCTTCTGATTGTAGACATCACCCGGATACATACCGAGCACCTGATTCAGGAAGTCGGTGGAATACAAAGTATTTCCCACCCAATTTATATCCTTTATATAGTAGCGGTTGCCTTCATCGACAGTCAAGTAGATATCAATTTCCTTATCGTTGTATTTCACAATCGAGTCGCTTACGATCTCTGCATCACGGTAGCCAAGCTCATTATACTTATCTATGATGCGTATCTTATCGTCAGCATAGTCAGAATCTACAAACTTCTTCTGCTTGAAAAGATTGAGAATATCATGATTCTCATTTGTCTTTTTCATTGCATTCTTCAGCTTACGGTCGGAGAGCACTTGATTACCGTTGACATAAATCTTATGCACTTTCACCTTGTTCTGCCTATCTACGTTGATCGTCAGATAGTCATAATTTTCCTGAGAAAGGTCGGGCTGCTGGGAAGATGTCACTATTACATCCTTAAAGCCCTTGTCGGAGTAAAATTGCTTGACAACCTGCACAATACGGGCTACAATATTAGGAGTCAACTGCTGGCCTTTCTCCACTCCAAGACGCTCCAACAGATCTTTCTTTTCTCCTCCTTTCACCCCGGTGAAGCGGAGTTCTGCCATTCGAGGCTGTTGCTTAAGGGATATCTCAAGCCATGCCTTGTCGCCAACTGTCTTCTCAAGGTTGATCTCAACCTTAGAATACAGACCCTGACGATAGAAACGCTTCACGGCTGTAGAGATAGCCTCTCCCGGAATCTCGACACGTTCCCCTACCGAAAGTCCGGAATATCCAATGATGACATAATCCTCCACATCAGGCACACCAGTCACTTTGATACCTGCAATCTCATAAACTCTTGGGATCGGACTATAGATGATGTCGGGAGCATAAATCGTATCGTTAGCAGGAGTCTGAGCCATGGCAATTGGAGTCGCTGCAACTGCAGCGACTGCAAGCATAACCCATTGTAGCATTCTATTGAAAATCATATATCGGTTGTCAAGTTGTCTGAATTGTCAATTTTTGTTATAAGATTTTAAGGCTTATAAGATTTATAACTCTTACAATCATTGAGCCACTTGCTCGGATGTCTTTCCGAATCTACGCTCGCGCTGCTGATAGTCTACAAGAGCGAGAGCATATTCCTTCTTTCCGAAGTCGGGCCATAGAATAGGAGTGAAATAGAGTTCGCTATAGGCTATCTGCCAAAGGAGATAGTTACTGATGCGCTCTTCCCCTCCGGTACGTATCAAAAGATCCGGATCAGGCATCCCCGCAGTGGCAAGATGATTGCTGAATACATCTTCATCAATATCGTCCGGGTTCAATTTCCCTTCCGCCACTTCCCGTGCGAGCTTACGGGCAGCATCTGCGATTTCCCATCTTGAAGAGTAGCTTATGCAGATATTTAGCTGCAGCCCGGTGCAATGCGCAGTCTTGTCGCGAGAATCATAGAGTTCAGCACGCGGACCCTCAGGCACACGCTCTATATCCCCAAGAAGATTGATCTTCACATTGTTTTGAAGCAGCTCGGGAAGTTCCCTTGCAATAGCCCAGCCGATGATTGTCATAAGCGTATCTACCTCCTCCTTCGGACGATTCCAATTTTCTGTGCTGAATGCATAAAGGGTGAGATATTCCATACCGAGATCGGATGAAAGAGCTGTGACATTATGCACGCTCGTGATGCCTTCATAGTGACCATCACTGCGCACTTTATCACGGTTTTTGGCCCAACGGCCATTTCCGTCCATAATCATGGCTACATGGCGCGGGATTCGCTCCATGTCGAGTCTGCCAAGTATATCTTCAAGTGTTTCCATTCGGAGTTATTATTGTTATCTATAGTTGCAAGTGGCACACCGCTTTGAAAATTCATAGCTTAGCGTCACCGACAGAGTTGAATACCAATCGGTGTTTTTTGCAAAACCCGACTTTATTGCGTGCGGATCAGAGAGCATCGGTCCGTCCAAGCGGTCGGAAAAGGTCTTCTTCATAAGGAATTCCAATCCGAGGTTGAGCCTCTCATTGATCTTATATTTTGCGCCTATGCCGAAAGGGAGCGTAGCGCTGACTCCGGTATAGCCATCTGTGGTCCATAATGTGGCGCCAAGTCCCGCCGCTATATAAGGACTCCAGCGCTTTAGTTTCCTATATCTCTCCCCTATACCATAGTTGAAGAAATTGAACTCAAACATTTCGCTGAGTTCGAAGAAAGTGGTTGAGAACTTAAACTGGCCGGCATCAGGCAAGACATCTGCCATGTTTTCCGTATTGCCGGTCAAAGTTCCCACATAAAGTCCCGTCTTGAAAGCAATCCTGGGACTCCGCATATAGCGGAAAAGCAGCATTCCGTCTACCCCGGGATTACTCCAAAGGTTTGATGTATTGGCATCGCCGAGATATCCGGTCATACCTATGCCTCCACCGGCATCAAACCGATAGTCTTCCTGTGCCGTAGCCTTTTGAGAGGCTCCAAAGCAGAGCAGGGCAAGCAATATGACTGTGGCAATCCCCTTCATTTCCCCGTCAGAATTGTGGCACGAAAGTAAGGCGGTTGAGTACTCCACGCCACACTTCATCGTTGAGTGCGCCGCTTTCTTTCACACCTCCAAATATGTAGATATAAGGGCAGTCCCAATACACTTCATAGTCTTCCACTTCATACTTCACACGTGCCATACCCGGCAACACACTTCTTGCGATGTCAGTCCAATTTTGGGTAAGGGAAGCTTGCTTTGGCCATTCCACCATTATCCCATCAAGATTCTGAAGGCTTGGGAAATACTCAGGGAGCTGCATCTGCTTATCTGCGGCATACCAGTTGACACCATTGTCGTAAGATTCATAGATGGTATGATTATAGGATCCATTAGAACGGCGACCTCCTATAAGCATCCATACTGAAAATTCAGTCTGAACGAGCGACGAGGATGTCTTTCGATATACGTAATATGGCACAAGAGTAGCCCCTGCCACCGGTGGGGTCATACCTTCAGAAAGCACAGCCCATTGATTGCCGTCAAAGCCCCATGTCTTATTTGAGTAAGAGCCATCGGCAAGCTTGCCTCCTACCATAAATCCAATAGGAAGTGTGGTCCAACGATTGCTGAATTGCACAAAGTCGGAATAATCCACTACTGGGAAGTCACGGCTAACAGGAGATTCGACAAGACCGGCATCAGAAGGCCAGAATGTATGCATGAGGGTTCCACTTTCATTGCGCATACCAAGCAACACATCGCCATAAGCACCAATTATGTTGGTCCAGACAGTGCCTGAATTATCCCAGGCAACGCCATCGGTCGACGAGTAGAGCACACCGACCACATCCAGCATATACAAATGCTCCGAGGTAGCGTTGAGTGTCCTCACATCAGGCTCGAAATCCACTGTCAATGTTTGCTTGTCCCATTTTCCGGCAAGAATATCCGTAGCTACTGCCATAGTGTAGCTATCGTCAGCTTCTTTTATCAGAGAGTATGTGGTAGACTTGAATTTTACAGTTTTCTGCTCCTTAGGCGCGCCTTGGCGCGACGGCATAGGGATGACAGCAAGCCGATCCCATACCATAGAGTCCGGCTCCACCTTATGCACATTTACTTTAATATCGTAGGAGCGCGAGGTGGTCTTATCTTCTGCTACAATTTTAAGGACTACCTTGCCTGAGAAGTCAATCGAATCAGAGGGATTGGTCTTGTAGTCAATCTCTCCTGTGGTCTTTCCTCCGGTCTGAGTAATAGTGACGGCTGATGCTGAATACGTATAACTTATGTCTGCGACGAGCTTACTGACGTCCGTACCTACAGGAAGAGAGTCAGCATTGAATATCACACCTCTGTTAAGGTCGATTGAGAAAAACACAGAGTCAATCTTAACTTTTGAACCACTCTTAGATTTGAGGCTGAAATTAGTTACGGCTACGGAAGAAGCCGGCATATAGATGTCTTCCTCTGTTTCTGTCTTCTTATTGCACGACGATAATGATCCTATCAGCACTGCTATGCATGCTGACAGCATCAAACCATTTAGTAATGAGTTCTTTATATTCACAAGCGTATATTTTTGACGCATAATCGCGTATTTTCAACTTGCAAAATTAACATTATTTGCCAAATAAACCGACATATGAAGACAACTTTTTTCGCCTTATCCTCACATTTCAGCCGTTTTTAACAACTTTTAGGAAAATAAACTCTCATAAGGGCATTCTGAGATAAAGATTTTTACTACTTTTGTAAAAAAATCATCGCTAATGGAGATTGATAAAAAATATATGAAGCGGGCACTCCAGCTCGCGCGTCTTGGAGAAGGACTCGTGTCGCCCAATCCTATGGTTGGAGCTGTTATCGTGTCTTCCGACGGCAAGATAATCGGAGAAGGCTACCATCACCGCTATGGAGGTCCGCATGCAGAAGTCTGCGCAATACGTTCGGTCAAGGAGTCAGACCAAAATCTTCTTAAAGACTCTACTATTTACGTGACTCTCGAGCCTTGCTCTCATTACGGGAAGACCCCTCCTTGCGCTAAACTTATCATTGACACCGGCATTCCCCGCGTAGTGGTGGGAAGTGCCGACCCCTTCCCTGAAGTAAGCGGGCGCGGGATAAGGATGCTTCGTGATGCCGGTGTTGAAGTGATGGAAAATGTGCTTCGCGATGAATGCGATGCCCTAAATGTGAGATTTTTGACTGCCCATCGACTTGGACGCCCTTGGATTCAACTGAAATGGGCTCAAAGCGCCGATGGATTTATGGCCGGTATTGACAACGATGGGCAGCCCTATCCTGTCAAGTTCTCAACTCCCGTATCATCCATATGGATGCACCGCCGCCGCTCAATGGTAGATGCAATAATGGTAGGGAAAAATACCCTTGAAATAGATAAGCCGCGCCTTGACTGCCGCCATTGGCCCGGCCATGCACCTCGCCGCGTAGAGCCGCAACATAATCTTGAGCAGCAGATGCACGAACTATACAAGGAAGGTGTGACATCCCTCATGGTAGAAGGAGGTCCCACCCTACTCCAAAGCTTCATCGATCTTGGGCTCTACGACGACGTAAAGATCGAAATAGCAGAAAAAAAATTGGAGACTGGTCTCCCTGCCCCCAAATTCAATTCATAATTCACAATGCATTATGCATTATGCATTATCATCAGTTTCCTTCCGGACGAAGACCGCGCACTACTGCACCAGCCTGCCACATTTCGCTTTCGCGGAGATCCTTGAGTTCTTTTTCAAGACCTTCGCGATAGTCCGGCTTGGAGTTGCTGTCGATTGAGTTCTGAGCCTCAATGCCGTCAGATACGCTCTTGTAGAGCTTCTGCATGACTGGTTTAATGGCATCGTGGAACGGAGTCATCCAGTCAAGAGCACCGCGCTGAGCTGTAGTGGAGCAGTTAGCATACATCCAGTCCATACCCTTCTTTGCAACGAGTGGCATGAGCGACTGAGTGAGTTCCTCCACTGTCTCATTGAAAGCCTCTGAAGGAGTGTGACCATTCTCACGAAGCACTTCATACTGAGCAAGGAAAAGACCCTGGATAGCACCCATAAGGCTACCACGTTCACCTGTAAGGTCGCTGTAGGCTTCGCGCTTGAAAGTTGTCTCGAAAATATAGCCGGAGCCAATGCCTATAGCAAGGGCAAGTGTGCGTTCAAGAGCCCGTCCTGTATAGTCCTGCTCGATGGCATAGCTGGAGTTCAGGCCACGGCCTTCGAGAAACATGGTGCGGAGCGACGTGCCGCTCCCCTTTGGAGCCACGAGAATAACATCAACATCAGCAGGAGGCACCACACCGGTACGTTCAGGCCATGCGATTGCAAAACCATGTGAAAAATAGAGAGCCTTCCCTGCTGTAAGATGCTTTTTGATCGTAGGCCATACGGAAAGGACCGCAGCATCTGAAAGAAGACACATGATGATTGTGCCCTTCGCGCAAGCTTCTTCGATGGAGAAAAGCGTCACGCCGGGCACCCAACCATCAGCTACAGCCTTATCATAGGTCTTGCCTTCACGCTGGCCAACGATTACGTTAAAACCATTGTCGCGGAGATTAAGGCTCTGACCTGGGCCCTGGACTCCGTAGCCTATCACTGCGATAGTCTCATCTTTCAGTATTTCACGCGCTTTCTCAAGAGGGAATTCCTCTCTGGTGATTACAGTCTCTTCGACTGAACCGAATTTCATTTTTGCCATATCTGTATAATTTTGAATTTTTGAATTTTTGAATAATTTAGAATTGAGAATTGAGAATTGAGAATTAATTTTATCAATAGGCTCGGTTCTTGACTCTTAATCCTTGGTTCTTGACCCTTAACCCTTGGTTCTTAACTCTTATTTGCCGCCCTTTCTCTCCACTCCAAGAATTCATCAACATACTCACGAGATGAGCGAGTGACTGCAATCCTGCCCGATCTCACAAATTGACGGATTCCGAAAGGCTTCAGATGGTCGTAGAGTTCTTTTATCTCGTGTGTGTGACCGGTCTTCTCAAATACGGTATAATGCGGATGAATTTCAAGGACTCTTGCTCCGTGCTTTCGCACTATCTCCTCAATGTCCATATTGACTACATTTTCTGTAGGCACCTTATAAAGGGCAACTTCCTGAAAAAGTATCTCATCATCAGTGAGCAGGAATGCCTTGATGACATCTATTCGCTTCTCTATCTGCTTTACCACATGCTCCATCATCAGACGCGTGGAGCGGCAAGTGATAGTGAATTTATGCACCCCCTCTATCGAGCATGCACTCACAGTCATACTTTCGATATTGAGACAGCGACGACTGAATATCATGGATATCTGATGAAGAAGGGTCACTCTGTTTTCTGTATAGACCGTTAGCGTAAACAATTGTTCTTCCATAGCTTCAGACCGGTTTATAGTATTCAGATTCATTAAGCAATATCTCATCCACTCCGTTGCCACCGGGAGTCATCGGGAACACCATATCCGTCTCATCTATATTGACATTGAGAAGATACGCCCCATTGTAAGCTACCATTTTGGCTATGGCATCATCAAGCTGCGAGGCATCAGACACGTCTGCTGCTTCTATTCCATAAGCTCCTGCAAGCATTTTAAAGTCGGGGTTGACCATCGGCGTGCTGCTGTAGCGTCCTTTGAAGAAGAGATGCTGCCACTGGCGTACGTTGCCAAGGAAGTTGTTGTTGAGCAATACAATCTTGACATCCACGCCATATTCCATTATCATTCCGAGTTCCTCCACAGTCATCTGCAGACCTCCGTCACCACAGAAAAGCACTACGTTTCTGTCCGGCACTCCTATCTTGGCTCCGATTGCGGCAGGAAGGCCATAACCCATTGTGCCAAGTCCGCCGGAAGAAATAAAACTACGTGTAGTCTTAAACAAAGAATATTTCACTGTAAACATTTGGTTCTGACCTACATCAGTAACAATGACCGCATCATTACCAAATGCTTCGCATATTTTCCTTACAACTCCACCCATCAGCATGCGCCCATCGGGAGCGGCACATGTGAGCTCACGCGCCATCACTCGCTCTTCTTCCACTCGGCGATGCTGGTCGAAGGAGGCACGCCATTCTTTGCGCGATTTGCTCTCTACAAGTGGCAAAAGCGTTTCAAGTGCCTTGCGCGCGTCCGAATGCACATGGACGTCGCACTTGATAGTCTTGTCAAATTCACTTTCGTCGATGTCAATATGGATTATCTTCGCATTTGGAGCATACTTATTAACAGCACCGGTCACACGATCGTCGAAACGCATGCCTACTGCAAGTATAAGGTCAGCACGGTTGGTGTTGATATTTGGTCCAAGGTTGCCATGCATTCCAAGCATACCTACATATTGTGGATGATCCGACGGAATTGCAGAAAGTCCAAGCATTGTGCTTCCGACAGGAAGTTCACCTTTTTCTACAAGCTCTTTCAGCACATTCTCAGCTTTGGAAATCATAATTCCATGACCTGCCAATACGAGTGGACGCTCCGACTCATTTATCAGACGTGCAGCTTCCTCAATTGCTCCCTCTGCAGGCTCCGGATCTGACTCATAACTGCGGATGAAGGGTGCATTCTGCTTTTCATAGACAGCCATTCCAATCTGGGCATCCCGGGCAAGATCGATTACCACCGGTCCCGGGCGACCTGAGTTTGCTATATAGAATGCCCGGCTTAGAGCAGGGGCAATATCTTCCGGCCGACGCACCTGAATAGCCCATTTCGTCACAGGGAGCACACTTGATATGACATCGCTTTCCTGAAAGGCATCCTTACCAAGCAAAGTAATGCCTACCTGCCCGGATATTGCTACGATCGGAGTGCTGTCCATAAGCGCATCTGCCAGGCCTGTAAGAAGGTTCATCGCGCCGGGACCGGATGTAGTGATCACTACTCCGGTGCGACCCGTAGCACGTGCATAACCCTCCGCTGCATGGATTGCGCCCTGCTCATGCCGCGCGAGATAATGCCTCACACCCTGCTCGTTTTCATATATCTTGTCATATACCGGCATAATCTGACCACCGGGATAGCCAAACATACATTCGACTCCGTTATCGGCCAAAGCACGGATCAATATCTCCGAACCGGTTATCTTCTCTTCCATTTTGGTTTAAGGGTTTATTGGTTTAGGAGTTTAGTCTATTGGTGCGCGCACTCCACCTTTGTCAGCAGAAGTCACGTTTGCTGCATATGCTTTGAGCGCACGGCTCACTTGGCGGTCGCGTCCACGTGGTGTAAATGCCTCTTTGCCATAAGTCTCTTCTTCCTTGCGGCGAGCTGCCAATTCTTCATCAGTAAGCTTCACATTGATTGTTCTGGCAGGAATATCAATATCGATGATGTCACCGTCGCGAACAAGCCCTATATTGCCTCCGGCTGCTGCTTCGGGCGATACGTGACCTATGGAAAGTCCGGACGTGCCTCCCGAGAAACGTCCGTCAGTAATGAGCGCACATTCCTTACCAAGGTGCATACTCTTTATATAGCTCGTCGGATAAAGCATCTCCTGCATTCCGGGACCACCTTTAGGACCCTCAAAAGTAATGACAACCACGTCACCACTCTTCACTTTGCCTCCAAGTATGCCATCAACAGCCTCGTCTTGACTATGGAATACTTTTGCAGGTCCGGAAAATCGGAATATACTTTCGTCTACTCCGGCAGTCTTGACTACGCATCCGTCTTTGGCTATATTACCTTTCAAGACAGCAAGCCCCCCATCCTTCACATATGCGTGCTCACAGTCGCGTATACAACCATTTTCGCGGTCGGTATCAAGATCGCGATACATGAGAGTTTGGCTTCCGGCTTCTGTGGTATGCACAAGTCCTGGAGCCGAACGCCAGAGAATATCTGCATCTTCGCTATATGTTTTTCCTCCGATTGCAAAATCAGATATTGCTTCGGCAAGTGTCTTGCCATCCACCCTCTTGACTGAAGTGTCAACAAGCCCTTTGTCGGCAAGTTGCTTCATGATTGAAAGAATACCACCGGCACGGTTGACATCTTCCATATGATAATGAGAATTTGGTGCCACTTTGCAAAGCACAGGCACTTTTCTTGAAAGGGCATCAATATCATCGAGAGTGAAGTCAACGCCACCTTCATTAGCAACGGCAAGAAGATGAAGCACAGTGTTGGTGCTTCCTCCCATTGCGATGTCGAGCGACATTGCATTGAGGAATGCTTCGCGGGTAGCTATGTTGCGGGGCAATACAGAATCATCACCGTCGCGATAATATTTGAATGCATTTTCCACTATCTTGCGTGCAGCTTCCTTAAACAGTTTCATACGGTTTACGTGCGTGGCAAGTACTGTGCCATTGCCGGGGAGAGCGAGACCTATGGCTTCGTTGAGAGAGTTCATTGAGTTGGCTGTGAACATTCCGGAGCAAGAGCCGCAAGTCGGGCATCCTTCGCGTTCAAGAGCCTCCACATCGCTGTCTGAGACCGATGGGTCGGCTGAATCTATCATTATGTCGATCAAGTCGAGTTTCCGGTCGCCGACACGCCCTGCCTCCATCGGGCCTCCGGACACAAATAGCGTCGGGATATTGAGGCGCATAGCCGCCATAAGCATTCCGGGAGTAATCTTGTCGCAATTGCTGATGCAGATCATGGCATCCGCCTTGTGCGCATTGACCATATATTCCACAGAGTCTGCGATCAAGTCGCGTGATGGGAGGGAATAGAGCATACCATCGTGACCCATAGCGATACCATCGTCTATAGCAATAGTATTGAATTCTGCGGCATAGCAACCGAGAGCTTCAATTTCTTTCTTAATAATCTGTCCGATTTCGTGCAAATGTGTATGTCCTGGCACGAACTGAGTAAACGAATTGACAATCGCGATAATCGGCTTGCCAAATTGCTCCTCCTTCATGCCATTAGCTCTCCAAAGGGCTCTCGCACCCGCCATACGCCGCCCCTCAGTAGTAGCC
>CAMWLX010000063.1 GCA_947175225.1 uncultured Porphyromonadaceae bacterium | reverse complement strand
TTTTCTCCGAACTCCTTGTCATAGTTGCCGTAGATTTCCATCAGCTTGCTCCAGTGGTCTTTAACATTGCGTTCAGCCTCGCCGTGACGTGTGTTGTTCTGCGACTGGGTAGAAGTATAAGCCTTGTAGTGATAGTTTTCTGTCTCGTATGCGAAGTTTGCATTCAGGAAGAGACCTTCGATGATCTTAAGAGAGGCCTTGCCGGTAAACTGTAGGCGCTTCATAGTTGCCATCGATTGATTCTCGTAGATAAGGGAAAGAGGGTTGTAGTTCTGGGAGATTGTCTTATCAGCATACCATGAGCCATCCTCGTTGGTAGCGGGCACGAGAGGAGAGTAGTAATACATTCCCTCATATACAGATCCGCCTTCAATGCCGCGAGGCACGCCCCATTCCTTACGGATATTGCCGTTGATGCCGATGCCGAGTGTAAGACGCTCCTTAAGTGTCTTAGTCTCTACGTATGAGCGGCCTGTAAAGAGATTGTTGCCTACGCCCTTTATTATACCGTCACGTTTGATATAGTTGAGCGATACGTTGTAGGTGGTAGTTTTATTACCTCCGGAAATAGAAACGTCATGGTTGGTGGCGAAACCTGTACGCTGCACCTCGTCAGCCCAGTTGGTGTTCTCTCCACGATCGTTGGGGATATGGATGCCATTCTCCTCTGCATATCTGCGCAGCTCGTCGCCGCTCATCATCTTGTGGTCGTTGGCGATTCGCTCCCAAGACACATAGCCTGAGTAGGTCACGCGGGCAGGACCGTCGGCACCGCGCTTGGTGGTTACGATTATGACGCCGTTGGCTGCCTTTGAACCGTAAATGGCTGTTGCAGAAGCATCGCGTAGCACGTCGATGCTCTCGATTTCGCTTGGGGGTATAAGGTTGAGGTTCACGCCGGGAATGCCGTCTACCACGTAAAGAGGTTCTGTAGAGCCGTTAAGTGTGGAAGCGCCGCGGAGTGTCAATGAGTTCACACCGCCGTTAGGATCGGAGTTCTGCACTACCACGAGACCGGGAACCTTACCCTGCAGGAGCTGTCCCGGATCAGTGTAGGCACCCACATTGAGTTCCTTTGAGTTTACTGTTGTGATGGAGCCGGTAAGGTCTTTGCGTTTCATTGTGCCGTAGCCGACTACTACCACTTCGTCGAGAAGCGCATTGTCTTCCTTGAGGACAATCTTCAGGTTGTTGCCTTTTACCTTTACATCCTGTGAAAGATAGCCTACATAAGATACTTTCAGGATCTTTCCCTGCTCCACGTCGATGGAGAAGTTGCCGTCAAAGTCGGTTGCCGTGCCGTTGTTTGTGCCGGCTACCATGACTGTAGCGCCGATCAGAGGCTCCCCGGCCCCGTCGGTAACTGTGCCTTTTACAATTGCTGCCTGCATCGCGAGGCCGCTAAGCACAAACGCCAACAGCATCAGGCATCTTGCCTTGTATGCCCCGAGGCGTTTCATTGTCTTTTTAATAGTTTGCATCAATTCGTATGTTAGGTAATTAAATTCAAAAGTCAGGGTCTGTCTTTGCAATTCCCTCAATGGGGCTAAGAAGTAACGATAGTTTTTACAATTTGTTATAAATTTTATTAATTTATTTCATATATAAAGCTTTCTGCTATATATACGAAGCCTTTTCCATTGCCCTATACTGCATTGAGTTAAGAGCGGATGCAAAATTACAAAATATTTTTGATAATTTCAATAATTAACAAACTTTAACTATAATTTCTCCAAAGTTTCGGTATATTCGGTTCATACTTGAGTAGTTTCTTCCCATATGATAGAAATGAAAACACCGACTTGGATTCTTATCCGGGTCGGTGTTTTCGGTTAGTGAGTTTGCCAAAATATTCAAACTCTGCGCCTTTGTGTGAAATTTTAAGAACTTACGAAAGCTGAGTTATCTTACTATCTTAAGAGATTTCACTGATCCATCTGTCCCTATAGCTTTCACTGCATAAATGCCGGCAGCCAAATCGCTCAAATCTACTGAGCCGCTTGCAGCTTCTGCACTCTTGTCGTAGACAGTGCCGTCCATCGCAGAAATCAAAAGACCGGCAATCCCCTCAGAAAGCTTCAAGCTTGAAGAAGCCTTGTCATAGACTACGTCAAGAGTCTCTACATCCACACTTTCTACACCGGTGGAATCACTCAATGTGAACATCAATTGGTAGGCATTAAGTGGCAGGTTGCCGACATAAGGCACAGCGAAATATGATTTCCCGATTTCTCCGGCAGCGAAATTGACGTTTACATTCAGTTCCGCACTCTCGCCCTTGGTCAAAAGAGCTAACGGAGAGAATGTCTCAAATGCTACATTCTGCACGCTCTGTCCCGGAATATATGGGAAAATCACAAGATTGACTTGTTTTGCAAAATATTCCGCGTTATTGACTATGGTCATGACGAATGGAATCGAAGTTGCATCTGTCACATCATAGAAAGTGAGTCCGTTCTCATGATAAGTTTCACATCCGTCGATGACAAAATCTTCTACGCTCAGATCAATCGCAAAGTCATCTATCTTCATGGTGACATCCCGGCTGAATCCGGAGTAGACGTTCAGATGCTCATAGGAATTTCCTTCTGATGCTGGATCATAGAAATAAAGCTGATATTCTGTCTCTACTGTTGGTGGCCATACGCCTGCTAATCTTTCAAAAATGCAGATGAATTCTTTTTTGACTGTCTCTCCTGGAGCTAACGTGATGGTCACTCCATCTCCGATCATCTGTGGCATCCCTCCTGAATAGAGTGCCGGATAGAAATAGTTGGTGATTTCTTTTTCGGCAGGGTTGGTCACTGTCACCGACATTTTCACTGCATCTCCATAATATAGAGGAGTCAGGAACTCTGCATCCAAAATCGCCGGAAGAGCCCGTTCGTTTTCCTGTATGGTATAATTAGAGCCATCCTTGATCAATTCTATGCAGTTGTAGCAGTCCGATTCGCATAGCACCGGAGTCCATTCTTCCACGCCTACAGGTCGGAAACATAGAGTGATGCGATATGTGCCGTCTGTTAGTGATGTTGGCACAGCAAATGATATTTGATTCCAATAGCGGCTGGTAGGAAGCGTTTGATTTTTCATGATTTCCACATATGTTGTCTCTCCTGTGGTAGGAGCTACTGGTTCAATCATGATTCCTACGTCGATTGTGAGTGCCTTGATGTCCATATTATGCCAGCCTCCATATTGTCCGCTCGCTGTCAAAGTGACTGTCGACCCGTTTACGCTTCCCTGCATATTCCCTTGTTGCACAAAATTCGGTGCATATTCTTTCCCTTCTGTGGGTTGGATACCGATTACGATAGCCTGTCCGAAATTGTAGCTGCCTCCATTAGCTCCGATGCCAAGCGAGGTCGGATTCAGTGCATCAAGCAGGTAATAGCCGTCACTCATTCCTCCCCAGCCCCAATTGAAATGGAAATATCCGTTGGTGTCATATCCGTCGCATATAAAGCAGTGGCCTGCGCTTGTGGATTGTCCGCCATAGACTACGGGGCGGCCTGCCTCGAGTTCCTCATAGATCAAGTCGCTCCACTCAGAAGCTCCATAATAACTGCGCTGGCAATATTGTAGATTCTTGTTATAGTCAAAGTTATTTACCAATGCGATGGCTAAATAAATCACTGAGGTGCTTGACTCCTCAAGTCCATACTTCATATTGGTGGCATATCCGCATGCCTTCATCAAGTAGGCCACCGCTGACGCTTGCTCTTCTGTAAAATAATCTTCATAAGAGTAGATCATATTGTTCCAGTCGAATTTCTGTTCGTCAAGGGCCATGCTTTCAGTGGCGTTTATAGTGCCGTCATAGTTTCTGACAGTGCATTCCCCGGTCCCTTTGCCGGTCTCAGGATAATTCCAATATTTCATTACCTGTGCCATCGCAGTTGCAACGCACCCGGTCACACAATGGCGCTCATTGACCTCTGGAGTCATGAGGTTGTAAGGAGGATTCTGATTCCATTTTGTTGTGATCAATGGTTTGATTGCCTCCTTGTCAGCTCGCGTTGACATATTTTCATATGGTTTGGCTCCCATCATGCGGGCATATTCAATCTGGCGAGTATATTCCTCAAGCCACCATTGCATTTCCGGCGACATGGAATTTCTGTCAAAAATCCCGCTATCGCTATATCCTAACAAAGGTGCGGCCAAATCGTCGGCACTGAGGATGGCATATCCGGGGGCCGCATTGTTCTCAAATACGTATAGTCCGGGTTCTCCATTCGATAAGCTGATAGTCTTTGCATACTTAAGGTCAGCAAAGTTTGAAGACCTTGTTGGGAGTGAACCCTCAAGACGTTGCAGAGCCTGCTCGGGGGTGATAGAAGCTGCCGATAGACTAAAACATGTCAAAAGCCATGTAGAGGCAAGAGTTGTAAATTTTCTCATAATTGTAGTAATGTGATTTGTGGCTGCAAAGATAATAAAAATTTTTAAATAAAAAAAGAAAGCCGGCCATCACTGCCGGCTCTCTCTGAAAATGTTTTAAGTAACTCCGAATATTGAGTGATCAATCATATGGGACGAATGAGCTGTATCCGTAATTAATATATCCGGCTGCCACATGCCATACAAGGCAGACATCTACTGCGCCACTTTCATACAAGTAATTGCAATAGTTTGTCAAATCTGTGACGTAACCTTCGTTTCCTTGCCAATAGCCTACATCATAGACAAAAATCTGACCATAATCGCCAAAGGTCCAAGGAGTGGCTTGATCCTGCACTCTAAAAAGAGTGAATTTCCCGCCTTCATCTTCAGCTTGGAAGTTAAGAAGATTCAGCTTGAGGGAATAGCCTTCTCCAAAAGCATCTCTTATGCGATACAATTTTGGATCGGTGGAGCATACTTCCAAGGCTGTTTCAGTTGACTCAACCGGAAGGGCGCTGTTGTTAAGATAGAACACTCCTTCCTTGATGAGATTCCAGCTCAGTCCGGTGAAAGTAGCCTTGTTGCCAAGAGTAGTTCCGTTTGCAACCGCTGCAATTGTATATGCTCCATGAATATCTGTGAGGGTGATATCAGCATAGCTGTTGCTGCCAAGATTCTCGACAGGCTTTCCCTCACTCTCCACTTTGGAAAGGAGCTGACCCTCATCAAGAGTAGCTGCGTCTGAAGAAGGGAGCAAAAGATATTTTACGGAGGAAGCCCGGCTGTTGGTCACAAAACGGACAGTCACGTCATTGTCAGGATTTCCTTCAGCAGGAGCATACGTGTAAAGAGTCACTGCAGGCTGCGGGTCTGTGCCGGGATCCGTGCCCATGTCGGCACTGCAGGCCCATAGCATTGGAGCGGCAGCGAGTGTCATAATATATTTTAATGCTTTCATCTTAGATTCGTTTGTTAGTTATTACCAAGTGTATTCAGGTGAATTCCCTTCTGGAGTCACAGGAGCCGGATTAGACACTATAGCCTTGTTGTAGTTACTTTCAGTCTGGATGATACAGAGATTCATCCAATTAGGCGTCTGCTGCATATTCCAGCGATATCCGTCGTTGTGATTTGAGTTAGGATAGCTGCGGATAATGCCCTTCTCAAGACGCTTGATATCCATAGTAGCAAGACCTTCAGCCCAGAACTCAATTCGACGCTGCCACCATACTTCGTTCTGGAAAGCAGGAGTCGAGGTATTGTAGTAAGACTCATTATGCTGGCCATATACGTATTGTGGGTCGCGAGTCTTTGCAAACGTCTCAAGGAGTGCCTTTCCACGGCCTTCATCCTGCATACCGGCAGCCTCAGCTTCGATGAGCTTCATCTCTTCCACACGCATAATTGGAAGATCTACACACCAACCTACATACTGAGGATTGTCGTGGTTGCCTCCTTTTGAGCGGAACTTCAATGACATACCTCCGAATTGTTCCTGAGCCATGCCTGTGCCATATACATATTCAGGCACATCAGAATATTCTGCAAGGGCGGTGAGGATTTCTTCCTGAGAGGTCATCTCATCAATTGCAAAGTCAAGGAAGCACTTCTTGCGGCAGTCAGTAGCAGGAACTGTCTCATAAAGGTGACGGTCGATGAGCATACAGCCACCATAGGTGTTATAGTAGCCCAGACCGGATGCATCTGATGGAAACTCGCATATCATCCATGTGCCCCAGCTATTGTCTCCATCGTTGTAGGTTTGGCATGTGTCTGTAGGTTTAATCTGAATTGCAAACATCCAAGAATTACCCCAGTTGGCATTATTGAAGCCATTGTTGCGGTCGGTATACTGCTCAGCAGTCAGCACGTCATAGCCCTGAGCTGCAAGCTTAGCATATTTCTCTGCATTTGCCCAGTCTCGCATCACGAGGTAGGCGCGCGCACGAAGACCATTCACAACAGAAACGTCGGGAGTATACTTGTCGGAACGCTTGTAGTCTGAAAGAAGCTCCTCTGCTTTGTCAAGATCTGAAAGAATGAACTCATACATATCCTTGTTGGTAGCGCAAGGATTGTCCTGAGCCTCTAATGTAGTGGTCTTGTCTGTGACGATAGGCACCGTGCGAGCTTGATCATTTGTGCCGTAGGTCTGTGGAGCAAACATCTGGGCAAGCTCGAGATAGTAGAGAGCACGCATAGTGTAAGCTATGCCGGCGCCCGACCTCTTGCTTTCTTCCGGATTGTCACCGGCCATGCCAAGCACCGTATTGCAAGCACGAATCTGGCGGTAGTAGAAGGTCCAGGGATACTGGCAGTTCAGATAGGTAGGGCCAAGTGAATAGTTGGCTTCATACCAAGAAGAAAACCAGTTGTTGCCTGCAGCGACAATGTCATTACCCATGACGTCACGGTCCAGATAGAATGAAGAGTATCCGAAGTCGTTTGATTTCTGATAGCTGGAGCCTGTAAACGTGAACTCTCCGTTGTTGTTGTCTATTATGGCAGATACGAAGTTATCGAACGACCCCGGAGCATCGGCAGCCTGATTGGTAGTAACATAACCGTTCTGCTGAGCCGGGAATTCCTGAATACAGGAAGTAGGCAGCAACATCAAGGCCGCACCGGCAATATATAATGATAATTTTTTCATTTGTCTTTTCTGTTTAATGATTTTAGTGAAACAATCATTAGAATGTCACCTCTATACCGCCCGATACACTACGCATCGGTGAGTAAGCGCCAAGCGAAGTATTGCCATCGAATGAATATCTTGGATCAAGACCTTTGCGAGCTGACCAGAAGCAAAGATTTTCTCCTGCACAGTAGATACGCAGTTTGCTGATCTCTTTCCAGAACTTAGGCACTGTAAAGCCTACTACAAATGACTGGAAGTTAAGATAGCCTGCATTTGTAAGGAATCTATCAGAAGTAAGGTAGCCTTGTGTGTCGCCGATCTGCCAACGTGGAAGGTTGGAAGAAGTATTGTTCGGACTCCATTCCTTAACGTAGTCTTTATGTATTGTATTGGCAGAAGTCTGAGACAGATTTGATTCCGGCGCCATAAGTGATGCATAGCGTGAATCCATCACCTTGCCTCCGATCTGATAATCGAAATTGAGAGTGAAGTCAAACCATTTTATGCGTGCCGTAGTGCTGAAGCCGCCGTAGGCTTTCGGTAGTATTGAGCCTACTGTGTAGCGCGATGCCTGTGTTGTCTCGGTAGTGACGTAGTCCATAGATTTTATGGTGCCAGGCTTTTCAGTGATCATTGAGCCATTTTCCTTGATAAGGTTGGGATCATAGTAATAAAGAGCTTCACCATGTTCGTTAACGCCGGCATAAGCGTATGTCATATAGTTGTAGAGCTCGCCACCCTCCACAAACCAATGGGAAGACTCGTAGAAACCACCGTAGTTCTCAGTTTTCTGAGCAGGTAGCGACAGGATCTTGGTTTTGTTGGTTGATATGTTGGCTGAGATCGACCACTCGAAGTCTTTAGTCTGGATCGGGGTGCCTGTTAAGGATATTTCCACACCGGTATTGCGGATTGTGCCCATATTGCCATAATATCCGCGTGCTCCGGTAGATTCCGGAATTGAGAGCCAGAAGAGAAGGTTGCTGGTATTCTTGTTGTAGAAATCAATGTTACCGAAAAGACGGTTCTTGAAAAATCCGAATTCAACGCCGGCGTTTAGGTTAGTGGTTGTCTCCCATGTAATGTCAGGATTTCCGAGTGCACGGAAAGTAGGAGACATGTTTTTGTCACCACTTGCTACAAGAGTATAGTTGTCAGTCCAATAGTAGCTTCCTCCGAGATTGTCGTTACCTTGCTGTCCTATACTGAACTTGATTTTCAAATAGTCGAGCCAGTTCTTGGATGCTTCCATGAAATTTTCTTTCGACATCATCCATGCAGCGCCTACACTCCAGAAGTCGCCCCAACGATGTGCCTTGTCGAAGCGTGATGAAGCATCGCGGCGGTAAGATGCAGAAGCATAATATTTCTCGCGGAAATTATATTGTACGCTTCCGAACCATCCTTCTACATTGTAACGTGCTTTATAGGATGTATTGCTTGGGAAGTTATGATTGGCAAATGCAAAAAGCTCAAGGATATCTGGTGAGAACCCGCCTTCTGCATAACCCTGCAGGAAGTTGCTGTCTAAACGGTAATATTCATGGCCAGCCAGTACATTAAGGTAATGGTCGCCGAAATATTTATAGAATGTTAGAGTCTGGGAGTTGTTTGTTCTCACAGAGTTGGTGTTGCTCTTGCCAAGCTTGCCATTGACTGTCGTATTGAGTGTATTGTAGACACTTCCATAGTATGTATACTGGTTAAGTCCCCAGTTCACATTGCTGAGAATGTCAAGTTTGAGATAGTCTGTGAAATCGAATGTTGCGCTTAGTGTTGCATTCAATGCATTGCGGGTGGTCTGTGCCACGTCGAGAGCCTGCGCTCCAATTGCATTACCCGGAGAAGAGAACGGACGAGAACCATTGACGTAAGTATTGACACCGAAATCATACATTGGATTGCCGTTTGCATCCTTCATAATGTATGGAGTGCCATTCTTGCCGTCTACTACGTCGTATGTACGCACATACATAGGGAAGATTGGAGCAGCCATTGCTGTAAAGTAAAGTACATTTCCTGCTCCCCAGTTGCTGTTGTCAAGGTCAGAGTTTCCTTTGGTGTTTGAATGTGTATAAGAAATGCGGGCACCGAGTTTCAGCCATTTCTTCACTTGATATTCCGAACGGATCTGAGCTGTCAAGCGGTCATAATTGGATGGTTTCAATATGCCTTCCTCGCCAAGGTAGCTAAGGCTTGCATAGAAGTTTGACTTGTCGGTGCCTCCATTTACACTGAAGTTGTATTCCTGGCGGAAACCTGTCTGATAAGCGATGTCATTAAAGTTATCAGGTATGAGGTAACGGTTCTCACCGTTGAGCTGATAATAGCGGCCGAGGGTAGCGTTTTTCATTGTTACCATTATATATAGTAGGGACGCACTGTTTGTGCGTCCCCGAGTAACAGACAAGAAACAAATGCTATTCAATCAGAACATGCTGTCAAGTAGAGCTACTGCTTTCTGCTTTTTCTTGTCGACTACCTTGCTGTAGATCTGGGTAGTCCTGATGTCGGCGTGGCCTATGAGCTTGCTGATGGTATAGAGGTCGGCTCCGGCGGTGAGCATCATAGTGGCAAAAGTGTGGCGAGATACATGGAATGTCACTTTTTTTTTATTCCGGCGGCAGTCGCAATTTTCTTTAGCTTCTTTGCAGTGATACCATAAGCAGGTAGCGAAAAGACCTTTGATTGAGGCGCTCCGGATTCAGGCAGAAAAGATGAAGCTATTCCTGATATAGGGATCTTCACCTGTCGGCGAGTTTTTTTCATGGTCGTGACAATCATTCTTCCGCAATCGGTGTCTACAATATTTTCCCATGTCAGGTTATAAATGTCGGAATATCGCAGACCGCAAAAGCAACAAAACAGAAATGCTGCAATGTCGTCTGCGGCAGCTATGTGGTCGGCTGAAACTTCGATTATTGATTTCACCTCCTCAGGAGTGAGATATTCTCGGGTGCTTTCGGGCTTCTGTATACGCTCTTTGGCATTTAGAAGCCGCATGGGGTTAGATGTGATCAATTCAGCTCTCACTGCCTCATTTAAAACAATGGAAAGAGCATTAAGCAATTCAAACTGAGTTGCCTGCATAAGTTGCTTCTTTGAGTTAAGTGCTTGTGCAGATTTCAGATAATCAGCAAATCCTATGCAAAACTCACGATTGACATTAGTCAATTTGGCATAAGATCTATACCCATGTAAATGTTTGATAAGTCTTTTCATAAGCATTATGCTGGAGACAGATTGCTTCCCATCCTTTTCCATTATTATTTTCTCTATCCACTCCTTTATAGATAGTGAGTTATCAGGATTCTTGATACCACCCTTTTCATAGATAGAAGCAAGAATTCTTTTTGCCTTAATGGCCATGGCAGCCTTCATAGTGGCAGCATTGATGGCCTTATCATCGGCAGTTTTTTCAGGAATCAAGTAGAGTTTTAGAAATTCATATTCTCTTTTTCCTTTCCTGTATGTATCCAAGTATAGGGATTGATTGCCGTTGGCAAGCAATTTTGCCCGGAGCCTTACGGGCTCCTTGATTTTTACTTTTTGCTTTAGTCTATTCATAATCTTCAGTCTTTATATGTGGATATAGATAAAAAGGATTCCCTATATTAAGGAATCCTTTTTATCTTTTTTCAATATCAAGATTTGAAGAAAATATGGATATACAACCGGCATTTTTGCCGATGCCTCGCATCGGCAACCAAACCGAAAACACCGACGTTGAAATTCTTATTGGGAAAAATACATTAGATATTACTGCTTTTGTAGAATCTATTCATGGCAAAAGCATGTCCGGGTCGGTGTTTTCGGTTTGGTGCGTCGCCCGAGGGGCGACGGAAGAGCCTCTTCAATAGCCCCTACCCCTGCGCCCTCTAAAAAGACGCATATCAATTGCTCCTTTTGCAATCTTCTCTGCTATCTCATTTCCATGCACACACATATCCCTTTTTAGTACAAGTTTCCTTGTCTGATGCTCAGCCGGAGTTATCATAAGCAATCTGCCTTCACAACAAAGATCAAAATCACTCCCGGAAGGTTTGAACCTTTCAGGCAATCCATTAGGCATCACTTTGATGATTTTCGCACCTTCAGCAATGCCTCTATCCCTTATCTCTTTTTCAGCCTTGCTATAAAATGGAGACACCAATACACCTTGGCCTCGAATCATTTCATCCCACTCCCGTCTTCTCTTCATCATTTCTTCTTCTGAAAAAGTACTGCTCACTCTTACGCATGATATCAACGGGTGTCTTAGCAAAAGGAAATTACCATATACCGTAAAATATTCTCCATCTATTGATATGTTTTGACACCGGTCAAAATACTCAGGATGCTCCCTGCGCAAGGCATAACGAAGAGGATTGTCTTCGACATAACGCTTGAAATTATTAAACTGACCGGACTTGTGCACTATCTTGTCATTATAACCGGGAAGAAAAAAGGATTCAGAGCTTTCATTAATGCCAATTGGCATCTGAAGATCATATCCTTTTGTACAATCGACCTCAAAGCGATTTATGATCACACCCAAATGGACATCGGTCTTTTCTGTGACGTACAGCATAAGATGAACATGATCAGGCATAATCGCATATCTGACAACTTCGACCCAAGGATATATCCGATTGATGTTTCTGACGCTGTTAATTGCGATCTTCCCTGTTTCAGAAGGAATCCATCTTGCTTTATAATCTATCCCTGTCCTCTTGGCTACGATATCAGACAATGCTCCAATATTGGGATTGGATCTTAGGGTGATGAGATAAGAGCAGCGTGATGTATAATCATGCCACTCGGCTCTTTGGAGATATCTTTCTGAATGATCCATAATTGTGCAAAATTATGAAAAAAACATAGAAGGCCAAAATATTGGGGAGCTTTTTTGCTTCATGCTTTTTTTGCCGATGCCTCGCATCGGCCACCAAACCGAAAACACCGACGATGAAATTCTTATCGGGGAAAGCAAATTAGATGTTACTGCTTTTGGAGAATCTGTTCATGGCAAAAGCATGTCCGGGTCGGTGTTTTCGGTTTGGTGCGTCGCCCGAGG
>CAMWLX010000062.1 GCA_947175225.1 uncultured Porphyromonadaceae bacterium | reverse complement strand
ATGTGATATAACGTCTAGAGAATTAAGATTTAATCCAAAAGAGAATACATTAACTATGGATGCCACAGGAACATCTACAATTGCTATGCAGATGCTTTCCGAAAATAATGAGTGGGGGATTCCGTTATTTTCTGAAATTCCCTTTTTCAATAGCACCACCCTTTCAGTGGATTCAATATTTATTCCAAATGATATTGTTTTTACACGACCTACCTTAAACAGTTTCAAAGCATATAGATTCTTTAGTCCTTATACTGGCTTGTTTTTCAGCATTTCTGAAGATTGCGAGATCGATTTATACACTCTTGATGAATCAGATCCATCGAATATGATTTTATTTCATTCATATATATTAGAAAGCGCAACGGCAATAACGACGCATAGTTTGTGGCTGCAAAATAAGGATATAATATTAGTTATTAAAGGGCAAGGGCAAAGTACAGCAACTTCCTCCCAGGAAATTTCACTCAGAATAAAGTATGATGATATACATCAACTTCCCAATCCAGTTATCGAGTTTGATTCAAATTCTTGGGAAGTGACTATTTCATGTGACGATAAAAGGGCTGTTATACATTATACACTTGATGGTTCTGACCCCAATAATGAAAGTCCTATTTATGAAGATCCTATCATGATAGATAAACCTACAATTGTAAAGGCCTATGCTTCCGATAATGATTTAAAAGATTCTAAGATTGAAGAATTAACAATTAGAGAAGAGGACATTCGTATTCCTCTGCCAGAGCTAATGTTTGTAGGAGGAAAAGATATGAATGAGTTTATTTTCAATAATAAACTCATTGGTGTAACCACCTATTATTTATTAGGTGATGGCGATATTTCTGATGAATCGAAAGTAAAAAGGTTTGAAGGCAAACCTATTGTTATTGAGGACGGTAGTTTTCTAAAAGCATTTAACAGGAAAGAAATGTTTCCAGATTCTGAATTGTTATCAATTCGTGTTAATTACGAAGATTTCATAACATCTGCTCCTGATTTGATATATTTAGATGGCTATGTAATCGCTATGCACGATGACAGTAGTGTTTCTATATGTTTTTCTGATGATAGTGGTAATCCGATAGAACATGAACCAGAAGATTCCAGACGTGTAAAGGTTTCTTATGGAAGTATAGTTGATGCATATGCTCATAAAGAAGGTTATGCTCCATCAAAAACTGTGCGGATTAATCCAACTGAAAATCCTGTAATTTCAGTCGACAAGTTTAAAGTTAGTATTGCAAGTTTACCAAATCAAACCATAAAATATACTTTAGACGGATCTCAACCTGACTTATTCTCTACTGAATATTCTGGACAATTCAAAGTTAACGAGACCTGTACTGTTAGGGCAGTGGCATTCCAAGATAGGATGATTCCATCAGAAGCAAACCCTGTATCAATAGAATATCATAAGAACAGTATACCTGAATTTCGTGGGTATGATGGGCGATTCTTGACTCTTTCTGTAGAATCTGGATCTACTATTCGTTATGTAATTGGAGATATAGAAGATGTGGATGAGGGCAAGTTAGCTAATGGGCAAATTGATGTTGAGGGATTAACAAAAATCAGAGCTATATCACAAAGTCCAGATGCAGATGACTCAGACTCGTTTATATTCATACCTGAATACTACGCCAATAATACCGATGTCTACACTACGAACCCCGGTGATATAGAAAAGGCCTTCGATTGGAATTGCGATTTGATGTCCATATCATCCTTGACGGTTCATGGCCCATTGGTAGGCACATCAACTGTAGACTCCGGCGACTATGAGTTCCTTAGATCTTTCCCAAACTTGCGGCACTTGGATTTAAGTAATGTCACAGACTCTTATATCCCCGATGGTGCGTTGGATTCAGATAAGCTTTTGTCAATCGTTCTTCCGATGCAATTGTCAAACGCTGGAAGCAACCTATTTGGAACTTCCAACTCCTCACTCTGTGCTTTGGAGTTGACAAGCGATGATGTGGTTCCGGAATATCTGCTTAGCGGACTTCAGAACTCTAATCTCCTTCTTTACGCGAAAAGTGCAACCAATGCTTCTAAAGCAGTTGAAAACACGAAAGGGGTCGTGAAGAACGTTATTGGCACGGAGACAATGCGTGCGGACAACGTGACTCTATGTCATGGCTTGCCATTCTATGCTCCTAAAGAATTTACAGCAAATAAGATCTCATTCACCCGCTCTTTCAATAAAGAGACTCAGATTGGAGGATTCGGTTCCGGATGGGAGACTATGGTTGTTCCTTTCGACGTGCAGTCTATAGAAAGTGCCGGAAGAACATTGAAGCCATTCGGTGAGGAAAATATAGATATGGGTGTGTATCCTTTCTGGCTTTTCAGTGCAGGCGATACAAAATGGGAGAAAGAGAATTCTATAATCGCCAACACTCCCTATCTGATTGCAATGCCTGACAACCCGCAATATGCTGATGAATACGTAGTCAAAGGTGATGTAATATTCAAGTCAATAAACGTGCCCGTTTCCGTCACTCCAGTTGCTGAAAATATGAAACATGCATTTGGTGTAGGACGCTTTGTTGTAGGTAATTACACTCGCATCAGTATCGATCAAGGAAAACTTGCTATCAATGAATTTGCGACTACCTATCAAAATCAGGATTATTTGCCAGGTGGAATCTTCATTTCCAATGAAAGGGATGTAGTGCCTTTCGAATGTTATGTCGAGAGTCAAGGAGCAAAGGGTATACCTGTATTTGACTCCTCTGCAATAGATGAACTTATCGGAGATTACGGCACGCGTATCTGGAGCGAAAGTTACTCCATCTGCATCCGCAGTTCAATAGCTATGAAAATAAAGATCTACGATATGGTAGGGCAGTTGATACGAATTGTGGATGTGAAAGCTGGCGAGACTGTCCGTGTTGATGACATTACGCCCGGTATCTATTTTGTTGGAACTGCTAAAATATTGGTAAAAGGATGAAAAATTCATTTAGGCTATTAATGTCAATTTTGGCGTTCTGTTTCTTTCCTACCGCTATATCGGCACAAAAGGATGAGGTGCAGAAGGCTGAGATCATCAAGGGTATGTCTGATATTATATATGGCGAAGGCGAGGGGGATACCCCCGCCGACGCCGACCGGTTGGCGTTGCAGAGTCTTCTAAGCAAGATTGGAACTACGGTGAAAACATCGACAGTTATTTCAGAGCATGAGACATCTATCGACGGAAAACTGGATTTGACCTCTGATATAAAGACATTGATGAACTCATATTCTCAGGCAACTGTAAACAATACCCAGACATTGAGATGGTGCGACAAGAACAGACGGTATTATCAATTGACATACATGCACCGGTCGGAACTTGAGAAGATGTTCGCCCATCGCCGGGATCGGGTGGAAGATTACGTGCGCATGGGTCTTCGTGCGGAAGAGAAAGGAAGGATCGACGATGCTCTGCGTTATCTCAATTGGGCTTTCGTGTTGTTGCATTCACTCCAGTATCCATCAAGCGTCAAGATGATGTTGGAGGGAGAGGATGTTCTGCTCGTCAACTGGATTCCTGACAAAATGACGGATATCCTTAAAGATGTAGATGTGTCAGTGGCAAAAAAAGGTGATGACAATACTGTTGATGTGCTTTTTAAGTATAAGGATAAGCCGGCTGCAGGCATTGACTTCACCTATTGGAACGGCAAAAGCAATTCTCCCATCAACAGTGCTAAGGGGGGATTGGGACAACTGACTTTTCCGGCAGTTGATGAGTTACAGGATGTAATGATAGTCATAGAGACCAGTTTCAAGGAAGCAAGCCGAAGCGACAAGGAACTTGAGATGCTCATTGGCGACTTCAAGCCCTTGGAATTTCCTGCTGCCATAAAGACTATAGGTATGGAAGGAAAGACCCTGAAAGCCGATAAGGAAGCTAAAAAGGAATTTAACGCATTGGCTTCTGCCGGAAAAAGGGAAGGCGTGACTGCGCTCGACAAGAAGGATTCAAAGGAGTATCAAGCTGTTGTCGATAAAGTGCTGAAGTCAGTTATCGACAAAAGTTACATGCCGGATCCTTCCTGTTTCACTGAAGAGGGGCTTGACATGTTCAATAAACTTCTTGGTTATGGCAAGGCGTATGTTCTCGGTAGTCCGGAAGTGGGATTCTATCCCTTCGGGGAAAGGGTTGTGGCGAGAAGTGTGCCAATGAGGTTTGATTTTAAGAACAACAAACGTACATTCATTGAAGACGTGACATTCACATTCTCGCCAGACAAGAAGATTGAGAGTGTGGCGTTCGGTCTCGGGGAAGCTGCACGTAAGGATATATTCGAACAGGGTGTTGGAGCTTGGAGTGACTCTGTCAAAATGGTAATAGTGACTTTTCTTGAAAACTATAAGACTGCTTTCGCTCTAAAGAGGCTTGACTACATCAATAGTATTTTCGACGAGAACGCCTACATCATCGTTGGTCATAAACTCGAGCAAGTGAAGAAAACTTCAGGAGATGGCTCAGGCTTCGGAGTCGTGCCAAAATATGAGTATGTGAAGAAGAGCAAAGCCGACTATATAGATCAACTAAAGAAATGTTTCGCGAGCAATGAGTATGTCAACATAAATTTCTCCGACAATGATGTGCAGAAGGCTGCATATGGAGGAGACACATTTGGCATTCAAATCAGGCAGGATTACTATTCGGAGCATTACGGCGACCAAGGCTATCTCTTCCTATTTGTTGACTTGAACGATGCCGATAGGCCTGTCATCAAGATCCGAACATGGCAACCGGAACGCAATCCCGACCTTACACCAAATCTCCCAAAAAGCAACCGAGACTTCGGCATCTACAGCAACTCAATGTTCCAATAACCAAAAAAGGCTGCGACCTCCAAATCGCAGCCTTTTTTCAATAATTTAATTCTTCTTATTGCAGCAAGACGCCTTTTTCCGCTTTTGAGAGCATGCATCCTGCAAGCTGCAGCCGCAGCATCCCGCATCCTTCCCCTGTCTTTTCCTACGAAACTTGACAACGATCCAGATAGCGGAAGCCAACAAAATTGCTCCCACTATTATATATTGAATAATTATGCTCATTTCTTATCAGTTTTAGAAGAAGATGATTTGGATGTCGTTTTCTTTTTAGGCTTAGCCGTCTCTACTACTTGCGTAATTCGTCGATTGGAGGGATCCCGAAGTACAGAAAGCGTTATCTCATTGATCATCCCCTTCTGCTGCGCTATAAACTCGGAAGCACTATAATCCCCTCTCTCAATAGCTCTAAGCCTTCCTTCCCATATACCGGTCAACTTAGCACTCTTAAGCAATTCCTCCTTAATAAGCCCAATCAACTCAATCCCGGCTTCAGTAGCTCTGAGAGATTTACCTTGCTTTCTTATATATGCCCTCTTATAAAGGATCTCAATGATAGCAGCCCTTGTAGAGGGTCTTCCTATGCCATTAGCCTTCAATGCCTCCCTAAGTTCTTCATCATCTACAGATGCTCCGGCTGTTTCCATAGCTTTCAGCAGCGTTCCCTCAGTATAATAACTCGGTGGGGTAGTGGTCTTCTTTCCAAGGAACGGTTTATGCGGTCCCTTCTCACCTTTCACAAATTCCGGAAGTGTCTTTTCCTGCTCCTTGGAATCCTCATTCCCCTCATCCTTAGATTGCGGCTGATCATTCCCATTGTTCCATTCATAAACGCTCTTCCATCCCGGTTCAGCTATCCTTTTCCCTGATGCCTTGTACTCTATCTTGCCGGCTTTTCCTTTGATTTGAGTCTGATCGAATACACAGTCAGGAAAGAATACAGAGATAAAGCGTCTGGCAACAAGATCATAGACCTGCCATTCCGGCTTAGACAGCATCTGAGCCGGAACTCCGGTAGGTATGATGGCATGGTGGTCAGTGACTTTGGAGTTGTCAAAAACCTTCTTGCTCTTCAATAGCTTCTTGCCTCTAATTGGTTTCAATACCTCCTGATAATATCCAAGTCCGTTAAGGATAGGTCCGCATTTAGGGTAGACGTCATCCGTCAGATATGTAGTGTCCACACGCGGATATGTAGTCAGCTTCTTCTCATAAAGAGCCTGGATGGTCTTCAATGTCTCGTCTGCGCTCAATCCATACTTCTTGTTAGCCTCTACCTGAAGGCTCGTAAGGTCAAAGAGTCTCGGTGGAGCTTCTTTAACCTTCTTTTTTGTGACATCGGTCACTTCAAATTCACTCTCCGCAGCTTCCTTCAATTTTCCTTGTCCTTCCTCCTCTGTCTTGAAAGCCTTTACATTCGATGTAAAGGTGACATCCCGATAGAGAGTCCTCAGCTCGTAGGTAGTGGTAGGCACAAAATTCTCAATCTCTTTCTGCCGATTGACGACAAGAGCAAGGGTAGGGGTCTGCACTCTTCCCACTGAGAGCACATTGTTTTGTCCGGTCGCATCTTGCCTTTGAGCATATTTAAGAGTGTAAAGCCTTGTGGCATTTATGCCAAGAATCCAGTCGCCGATAGCCCTGCAAAGACCCGCAATATAAAGGCTTTCAAGATCTTTCTCCGGCTTTAGATGCTGAAACCCTTCTCTGATAGATTCGTCAGTAAGAGAAGAAATCCAAAGTCTTTCAACAGGCTTTTTGCATCCGGCTTTCTGCATCACCCATCTCTGTATCAATTCACCCTCTTGCCCGGCATCGCCGCAGTTTATCACCTTGTCACATCTCTGTATAAGTCGTTCTATCACTTCAAACTGATGTTGGATCCCCTTGTCATCCTTCAGCTTGATTCCAAATCGCTCCGGTATCATTGGCAAAGCAGAAAGCGACCATTTTTTCCAATTTGGGGTGTAGTCGGCAGGATCCTTCAGCTCACATAGATGTCCAAAGGTCCATGTGACGCAATAGTCATCCCCTTCAAAATAACCATCACGTCTTACTCCTGCGCCAACAATCTTGGCTATGTCTGCTCCAACACTCGGTTTCTCAGTGATACAAAGAATCATACTTTAGTTTTCTTGTCGTTTCGCCTCATCCCAGATCTCGTCCATCTCCCCAAGGGTCATATCTTTCAGATTTTTACCCATTTCCTTAGCCTTTGCTTCAAGATAATTGAATCTGCTGATAAATTTCCTGTTGGTAAGTTCAAGAGCATTTTCCGGCACCACTCCGTAAAGCCTTGCTGCATTGACTATAGAGAAAAACAAGTCGCCAAATTCTTTCTCGACCCCATCTTTATTTCCTGCTTTGATTTCTGTCTCAACTTCAGCAGTCTCTTCCTTTACTTTATCCCAAACTTGCTCCGGACAATCCCAGTCAAATCCAACATGAGCTGCTTTTTCCTGAATGCGGTAGGCCTTTATAAGAGCCGGAAGTGATCCCGGAACTCCAGACAAGACGGTCTTATTGCCATCCTTTTCTTTCAGCTTTATCTGTTCCCAATTGTCTGCTACTGCATCAGCTGTCTCTGCCTTTATATTGCCATAGATATGAGGATGACGGAAAATTAGCTTATCCGTCAGTGCCGTGCATACATCAGCAATGTCAAATTCTCCTTTCTCATCAGCTATCTTGCTGTAGAATGCTACATGAAGCAGAACATCCCCAAGTTCTTTCTTGATATTTGGGACATCCTCACTCATCAGTGCATCACACAATTCATACACTTCCTCGATAGTATTAGGTCGGAGCGATTCATTAGTCTGTTTCCGATCCCATGGACACTGCTCCCTAAGCGTATCAAGAACGTCAAGCAGTTTCCCAAATGCCTCCATTTTTTCCTCTCTCGTATGCATATCTTTTAATAATTCTTCAATTATGAATAATAATCCTTCAGTGTTTCCTGCGCCTCTGCAATCTCTGCATGAAATAATCAGAGTATCCGAAAACGATAAAAGAATAAATTTAACTCTGTGTGATAAGAAATCTACTGCAAAATTACAAAAAATTCGCTAAAAATTACTATCTTTGCCTTTTGAAATCTATCGTCGGATGTAATTTTTTAGGGATTGCATCCCTATCAATAGCACATCTACGATAGTAAATAATTGATATTTAATGGATAAGATATTAGATACAAGAAAAGTTGATAAGTTCGATAAGCTTCTCGAAGGAGTCTCGTCGATTGTATTGACGTGCCATGTCCGCCCGGATGGTGACGCAGTTGGAAGCACTCTTGGTTGGATGCACGTTCTTGAGTCCTTGGGGAAATCAGTAAGCGTCGTAGTCCCTGATAATGCTCCGCGTTCGTTGGCTTTCCTTCCCGGTTTCGACCGGATGGCAGTTTTCACCCGTCATGAAGAATACTGTGAAAAACTGTTTCGAGAGGCTCAGCTCGTGATTTGCTGCGACTTCAATCAGCCATCTCGACTCGACCGTATGCAGCATTTGCTCACTGATTGCACTTGCCCGAAAGTCTTGATCGACCATCATGTAGAGCCTTCTTCTTTTGCCGACATACTGTTCTCTTTCCCTGAGATGTCAAGTACATGTGAACTCTCTTTCCGTGTGATGGCAGAACTCGGGCTTTATTCAGAAATCAACCTTCAGGCTGCCACCTGCCTGCTTACAGGAATGATTACCGACACCAAGAACTTCACAGTCAATTGCAAGAGCCCCGATATTTATGAGATTCTGCAGCGTCTTCTCGAAAAAGGTTGCGACAAGAATCGTATCGTTCGCCTTGCTCTTATGGAGAAAAGCTATGGCGCGATGATGATCGAAGCATATGCACTTTCTCAAAAACTCGAGATTTTCTCGGAATTTCATGGTTCGATTATGACTCTTGATAAGGAGGAATGTGAAAGATTCCATTATGAGAAAGGCGACACCGAAGGAATCGTAAACCGTCCTACTGAGATCAGAGGCATCACTTTCAGTTTCTTCCTGCGTGAAGATTCAGATTGTATAAAGGTTTCAGCAAGAAGCATCATGGATTTCCCCGTAAATGAAATGTGTAAGGATATATTTGGCGGAGGAGGACATGTTATGGCAGCCGGAGCTGAGTTTTACGGATCCTTGGATGAATGCAAACGTCTCCTCATAGAATCTTTCCCTAAATATGCTCACTATCTCAAAGGAAGAACTGAAAAACTTGATTATTTCGATCTCCAATGCCCCAATAAAAAATTATAAGACTCATAAATCATATATGACTTATACGACTTATAAAACTTATAAATGATAAAAAACAAATAAGAAAAAATGAAATATTCTTTCTCAATAATTTTGATGTTGCTTCTCTTCTTCGCATCTTGCAGCAAGACTGAAAGTTATTCTGATCTACTGAAGAAAGAGCAAAAGGCAAGCAATTGGTTTTTGGCGCAACAAAAGGTTTGTAATGATATTCCTGCCGACAGTATATTCCTCGAAGGGCAAAATGCTCCTTTCTATAAAATGGACGACGACGGGTATATATATATGCAAGTGATTAAATCCGGCGATAGAGTGCTCCCAAAATCAGGTGAAACTGTTTATTTCACTTACACTCGATGGAATATCGAGACTATGTATACCAACAATACGACTGATATTGCTGCAACAGATGGAAACCAAGACAACTTCATCACAAGTGTTGGTAACACTTATTTCATCTACAACAACTACCAGGTGAATTCCTCCTCTACATTTGGTTCCGGAATGCAGCTCCCGCTGAGTTATCTCGGATATAATTCCGAGGTAAACATAGTGCTTAAATCCTACTATGGATTCTCATCCGATAACACAACTTGTATCCCGTACCTTGTAAACGTACGCTACTTCAAAGCAGAATACTAACCCCATAAACCCCTTAACCAAACATGAGCCTAATAAAATCAATCTCCGGCATTCGTGGCACAATTGGTGGCCACAGCGGCGACGGCCTCGGAGGTGTCGATATAGTGAAATTTACAGCTGCCTATGCTCAGCATATTAAGAACGTAAATGGTGGATCAACCGGCAAAATAGTCGTTGGCCGTGATGCTCGCATATCCGGTCCTATGGTGTCTCACCTTGTTATTGGAACTCTTATGGCAATGGGATTCGATGTCATAAACATTGGACTCGCCACAACTCCAACCACCGAACTTGCCGTAGTAGGAGAAGCTGCTGATGGAGGCATTATCCTTACTGCCAGCCACAATCCAATTCAATGGAATGCACTCAAGCTTCTTGACCGTAACGGAGAATTCCTGACAGATGAGGCAGGCAAAGAGGTGATACGCATCGCTGAGGAAGAAGATTTTGTTTTTGCTGATGTAATGGATCTCGGTGCTGAATATGTAAACAACACTTGGGGCGAACGCCACATCGACATGGTGAAGGGCTTGAAACTCGTTGACGTGGATGCAATTGCAAAAGCAGACTTCACCGTAGCAGTAGATGCAGTCAATTCCGTAGGCGGGGTAGTTATTCCTCGTCTTCTCCGTGCTCTTGGAGTGAAGAACGTGATAGAACTTAACTGCGAACCTAACGGCAATTTTGCTCATACTCCCGAACCGATTCCTGAGAACCTAACCCAGATAGCCGATCTCATGAAGATGGGAAAAGCTGACGTTGGTTTTGTAGTTGACCCTGATGTCGACCGCCTTGCTATCGTAATGGAAAATGGCGAGATGTTTGTCGAGGAATACACTCTCGTTGCTGTTGCAGACTACATCCTTTCCCACACTCCTGGTTCTACTGTGTCAAACCTTAGCAGCTCTCGTGCCCTTCGCGACGTGACTCGGCGTCATGGCTGCGAATATAATGCGGCTGCCGTAGGCGAGGTGAATGTAGTTGCAAAGATGAAAGAAACAGGTGCCGTAATCGGAGGTGAAGGCAACGGTGGGGTCATTTATCCGGAGCTTCACTATGGCCGGGATGCTCTCGTAGGAGTGGCCATTTTCCTGACTCTCCTTGCTAAGTCAGGAAAGAAAGTGAGCGAGTTGAAGAAGACATATCCTCCCTATCAGATTGCAAAGAATAAGCTGCAGCTTACCCCTGACATCGACGTAGATGCTATCCTTTTGGCTGTTAAAGACAAGTTTGCCGGATGTGAGATTACTGACATCGACGGGGTTAAGATTGATTTCCCGGAGTCATGGGTTCATTTGCGCAAATCTAACACCGAACCCATCATCCGCATCTACAGCGAAGCTGAGACAATGGAAAAAGCCGAAGCCCTCGCTGAAGAAATCAAGTCCGTTATCGCCTCCCTTTAAGTATTAATATAGCGTCATAACATAATTCGGATAGATGACTATGAATTATGCATTATGAATTATGCATTAGATAAAATATGTTAAAAAAATTCTTCCTTAACCTCCTTTCCTCGTTTGTAGGCGCATGGATTGCTATGGTGCTATTCTGCGTAGTGGCTGTCATTGTAGCGATAGGCGTAGCAGCTCGTCTGAGTGGCGACGACGAGTCCAAATCTGCAAAGGTCTCTTCTGATTCGGTTCTGATCCTTGATCTTACCGGAACAATTATTGAAACCCCGGAATCAGGACAGATAGATTTCCTTTCTCTCGCTTATGGAGACGGAGTTGAATCTCCAACTGCTCTCAATATCCTCGTTGATGGCATTCGTGAAGGTAAAAAGTCGAAAGACATAAAGGCGATGTATATCAAGTGTGGCCACCCGGCTGCATCTCCTGCCACTCTCAATGCTATCCGTATGGCAGTGGCTGATTTCAAGAAGAGCGGAAAGAAGGTATATGCATATGCAGATGCTATGACGATGGGCGACTATTTCGTGGCATCTCAAGCCGACAGTCTTTTCCTTAACCCGGGCGGCATGTTGGAAGTTTCAGGTCTTGGAGGCACTACTCTCTTCTTCAAAGATTTCCTTGATAAGATTGGTGTAAAGATGACTCTCGTCAAGGTCGGAACTTTCAAGTCGGCTGCAGAGCCTTACATCGCTAATCAAATGAGTGCTCCTGCTCGTGCCCAGCTCGACACTCTCTACGGAAATATGTGGAGCTATATCGGCAAATCTGTTGCTGAAGGACGTAAGTCGCTCAACGACGAGTCTTTGAATAAGGCTGCTAATGAGTTTATAGTTTTCCAAACCTCTTCTGAGGTGCTTAAGCAGGGTTATGTCGATCGTCTTGCATATGAGCGTCAGATTGATGATATCGTAGGGCCTCTTGTTGGCAAGGAAGGTAAGGATGTAAATTATTATACTCCCGAGACCCTTTC
>CAMWLX010000061.1 GCA_947175225.1 uncultured Porphyromonadaceae bacterium | reverse complement strand
AAGCCCTGATGGCGGAATCGGTAGACGCGCTGGTCTCAAACACCAGTGGAGCAATCCGTGCCGGTTCGACCCCGGCTCAGGGTACAAGCTTCCTAATTAAAGGAAGCTTTTTTTATTTTTTATTTCAGATGCTTTTGGATCCAGGTGAGGTGGCCGCGTTCGGTAGCTTCGGAAGTCCAATGCTCGTTGATAGGAGTTATTAGGGCTTCTTTGGGAGCAGTGATGACGTTGTAGACGGCATAGCTGGTTGTTGGCGGGCAGGTATTATCGTTGTAGCCCCACGTCATATAGACCGGGCATTTCACTTTGCGAGCGAAATTCACCACATCATAATATGCCATAGTGTTTAGCTTATCTGGAGTGTCCATCCCATCTACTCTGAAGAAATGAGGATATCCTCCGGCACGATTAGCCTTATACCCTGCCATATCGCTTAGGGCAGGATGGTTTGCCACGCAAGCAGTGACTCTTGGGTCGAGGCCGGCTGCAATGATAGCAAGTGCTCCTCCTTGGCTTCCGCCTTGCATGGCTATATTTTTGCCGTCCCATTCGGGAAGCGTGGTCAAGAAGTCAATGACACGGACTAAAGCCAAATAGACACGTTTCATATAATAATTGTCCTTGTTGTCGAGTCCATTGCTTAGATATCCATTCTCTTTTCCGCTGAAAGCCTTGCTGATTTCATTAAACTCTTTGTCGGTCATTTCAGGATTAAGCCCATGAATCTCCATTTCAAACCGGATACAACCGTTCTCGCCATAATATCTGTGGCGGAGTGGTTCTTTGATGGTCTTAATGCCGGCACCCGGTGGGCACACCACAATGGGGCATGAACCTGGCTTTGCATCCTTGGGTATGAAGAGATATCCGTATATGGATTGTCCCTGTGAGGTCGTAGTCAGATTTACAAGCCAACAATCCATCTTGTCGGTAGTATATTTAGGCTCAGGAGTCATAGTGTATTTTAATGGAACTTTCTTAAGTTCCTCAAGATTCTTAGCCCAGAATTGATCGAAATCGGCTGGCATCTTAGTATAAGGCACTATTTTTTCAGGTGAGAAACCCACTTTCACATGATGTGTATAGGTCACTCCATCTACGTTTACTGTAAGTACACAGTCGCGGAAACCGGGTTCATTCATAGTGCCAAGTGAAACCTTGGCTTTTCCATTCTTCAGCGTAGTGGAGCCTTTGGAATCAGCCGGCATCATATCCCCACCGATTGCATAATCGAGAGTGACATTGTCAACAGGGATACCATACTTGTAAAGTTGCACATCTACCGTAGCGTTGTCTCCGGTCTTGTAGAGCCAATCAGCATGGTCAGGGACAGTCACCCACAACACATCGCTGCGGTAAGGATAATTCTCAGCGATACATGGCAATAAAGCTATAATAAGCAACATCACCGCAATCAATCTTTTCATTTTCATATTCAATTTAAGGTTAGTTTAATGCAAAATTAGCAATTATTTTTCAGATTATTATGCGCTACAGTCAATTTTTTTATGTACCTTTGTAGTGGTTAAGCTGGTTCTTCTTAAATTTAGTTGAAAGATCCTCCAGTATATAATCCCGTGCGTAGCCAGAGTAGTTAGCACGCTCCGCGTGCGTCCTGACGAGTCAAGCACTTAATTTTTTCTAAAACTCTCTCAATTTCAAAACCTGTCAACTAAATTGATGCATTATGAATCTAAAGACAAAATCAATTATAGCGACAATTGGAGTAGTTCTGTCGATAATGTCACCCTCCTTTGCAGAAACTCATAACAATGTCTCTCTGAACATTGATAAAAGGACTGCAAAAAAGATATTGAGAGAAAGTGACCCGGCTTTCTTTGTAAAAGAGGAGGCAACCAGGATAGGCGATCAGCTTCTTCTATGGCAACGCTCTACTGGTGGCTGGCCAAAGAATATCGACATGGTCAGTCCTATGTCGGAAGAACTGATTGCGGAAGTCACTGCAGATAAGAATCGGCAGGATGACTCCACTACAGACAATGATGCTACAATATTGCAGATGGCTTATCTTGCGCGTTTGTATAAAGGCACTCGTGAACCTCGCTTTAAGGAAGCTTTTCAGAAGGGGGTTGAGTATCTCTTGTCAGGACAATATGAGAATGGAGGGTGGCCACAGTTTTGGCCGATGATGCGCGATTATCAGATCCATATTACATATAACGATGATGCTATGGTCAACACAATGACTTTGCTTCGGGATGCGGCAGCAGCCAAAGATCCATATGACAGTGACCTTTGCGATGATATTTTGAAGCAAAAGATGATGATGGCATTTGATAAGGGCGTGGAGTGTATACTGGTGACTCAGATTGTAGTGAATGGAGAGCCTACAGTCTGGTGTCAGCAACATGACCGCGAGACACTGGCTCCTGCCAAGGCAAGATCATACGAACTTCCATCATATTGCTCTCAGGAGAGCGTAGCTATTGTAAATCTTCTTATAGAGATTCCTAATCCAGACCAGCGGATAATCAAGGCAGTGGAGGGAGCCATGAAATGGTTTGAGACCAACCGTATTAAAAATGTCAGCTATACACGCTGGAATTCTGAAGGCAAATGGGAAGCTTCCCTCTTTGAGAATCCCAAGGATGACACTCCGGTATGGGCAAGATATTATGATTTAGAAAACTGCCTGCCCTTCGTCTGCGATCGTGACGGAATCCCTCGTCGCAATCTGGAAGAGATAGGGGATGAACGAAGGAACGGCTATGCATGGTATAACGATCGCCCCTCCTATCTCTTCCCTATCTACAAAGAATGGAAAGCCAAATTATAGGCTTGTCGGAGTCATAACTTTGATCTCAACCGGTCCAAGAATACCTGAAGGAAGGAGAGGGGAGTCTTTTGTGAAGAACTTAAAGCATCCTACAGTCTTTTTTCCTTTTGATGGGCGTTCAGTTCCATTTCGGAGCCATTCCGGATTAGAATTTAGATAGCATCCGGCGATTGGTTTGCCGGGAGCATAATCATAAATAAGCGGCTCGCTCCATTCGAGGTCGTCTGGTTCGAATTCATCGCCTATCATGCGGTTTGGCCAAAGATTGGTCACATCAATTTCAATCTTGTTTTCTCCAGCCTTCACTGCGTCGGTAATATCACACTCGAAGGGGATTTTCCAAGTGATGGGCATCTGGTCCCCATTGACTTTCACTGAAGCCATATCCTTCACGTCGCCAAGAGAAAGCACAATTTTGTTATCGTTAGCCTTTAAAGCTACGTTGGGAATATTGCATGAAATGGAATATGTTGCAGTTCCTGAAAAATATTTGATGTCATGATTATCTGAATCCGGCCATGAGAATAGAGAATCGGTAGTGATCGCTCCTGCATCTGGGAAATTGATTGTCCAAATGCCGTTGACTGGAATTGTTGTGCTGCAAGTCCAGTTCTGTTTTGCTCCCAGCTCCGATTTTTCAGGGCGGACAATCAAGAACCTTGACCCAAGCGGTTCAATCTCTAACGAAAGTGGTTCGTCTGCTCCAATGGCGTAGGATTGCAAAGAATATGGATCCCACACTTCAATGCTGCGACCATTCGGGTCAAATGGAATTGTTTCAGAAGCGATTGAGTCTGACTGATTGCTAAGGAAGATGATGTCAGTGTCTCCATCAGTGCGGCGGTAAGATAGAAGGGACTCCATCTTTGGAAGTTGTTCAGGAGCAGGAATCCCTTGTTGTAGGAGCGATTGGCAACGAGCCATATACCCAAAGAGTTCTTTTGCTCCCCCTGCTTTCCACCATGTCTGTCCCGGTACGAATTGAGTGCCCCATATTCCGAACGACATTCCAGGCTCTACGTTCGGCCAAGGATTGGCAGCTCCAGCGTGGAGCATCATGCGGTTCACTCCAGAGCAAAAAGCTTTGTCGCAAACCCTTTTTATATCTGCAGGCCCGTCACTCCAAGCCCTGAGAGGCCAGCACGTGAAAGCTTCAGCTATTAGAAGCGGTTTCCCTAACTTCCTCATAGATCTTTCGTGACCTACAATGTCTTTCCAACCCCAGCGCGGTGGATCCTGCCAAAATTCAGTAGCGATATCTGCCCCATCGCTGGCGAGGACTATTTTTTCAAAATCGATGATGCGGAATGGCTTTTTTCCTCCTGTGCCGTAAGGCTCAATCATCATTTTTAGTCCCGCTTCGTTTGCGAGGCTCGTCATGTAGCCGTAATAGTTCTCAGCTACGCAATCAGTGACAACACTTTCCCAGTCTTTTAGAAACCGGGAAGTGTTTTCGTTGCCATCAATCTCTTTGAGTCTGCCTATCATGTAGGGGAGATAGGGTATTATTTCATAGCCTTTACGCTTCTTGAATTCATCCGGGAGTACTGGGCTCCAGGTCTGCCCTCCGGCTTCATAACTGTCAATTTCAATATGTGTGAAAGTTTTTCCTACATGATTGCCGGCAGTTTCTACCAACATAGAGGGGTATCCATCCCAAAAAGCTTTGACAGCCTCTTTGCTCAGCTTGTCGCATTCCAGACCGCGCCCTGTTTCCGGCGACTGTGCTTTATTGGTTTTTCCGTTGGTGGTCTGCCCTATGCGCAAGAGAGTGTAATTATCAGGTATTTTTATTTTTTTAAGATTCAGTTCCCCTTTGGCAGTGTCGAATGATTCTGTAAGATTTATTATTTGGCTAAGGGTTGCCACTGAATCAGACGGAATGGCAAGCACTGCCACATCTTCATAATAGTTCCATTGTTGATCGACTTCGGGAGTCGGCAGCGTTATCTTTCGTTGTCCCTTCTTATAAGGAGTCTCTGTAAAAACTAATTTTTGCATTGAATATTCCGGCTTGACTGTGGGGTATGCGCTTGATGACCACCCGGGGCAGTTGTGAGTGCCGAAAGTGAGACCAAGTCTCTCGCATTCGTCAAGGGTCCATCTGAGAAGTTCTTTCCAGTTTTCATTGCCAATGGCATTATCGGGATTGCCTATGCGCATTTGGTCTGGTCCTCCAATTTGGAAATTCTGTACTCCTGCAAGTCCGGCTTCTTTGAAAGCCTCAAGGTCGCGGGTGATTCCATCCTTAGTGACAAGTCCATCCATCCATTGCCAGATGATAAGAGGCTTATGTTGCTCTTCCGGAGATTTATAAGGTTCTTCAAATGTCTTACTCCCAGCAGATAAAGGAAGAAATGTTGCCAATGCAATGGTCATTGCGAGATGTTTGAGCACGTTCATATAGCTATTAGGTTAAGTTTGAATACAAAATTAATAAAAAAATGTCATATATAGACAATATTATGGACCTTAGTTTTGTCGATAGATGCAAATCAGTTTATTCTCTGTTAACTTCTTAATCACATGACCTTCAACTTTCCTTGCGAAAGTTGAGTAATTATTTGGATTGAAGCAAAAAAAACAGTAATTTTGTGATATTGATAAGAAATCCGAAAGGATTACAAATCAGCTTCGATAGTAAACTTGGTGAGACAATTGAAATTTTGAGGTATGGACCGATTGAAATATCCAATAGGAATACAGACATTTGAAAAAATCAGACAAGAAAAATATATATATGTTGATAAGACAGAATATATATATAATCTTGTCACTCAGAATGCCTATTATTTCCTGAGTCGTCCGCGTAGGTTTGGAAAAAGCATGTTGCTTTCTACGATAGAAGCCCTATTCAAAGGTAAACGCGATTTATTCGTAGGTCTTGCTATAGATTCTAAGAATTGGGCATGGGAGCAACACGAAGTGCTGCACTTAGATTTTAATGGAGAAAATTTTAGGCAAGAAAAAGCCTTGGATATTTTCCTTGATACCCTTCTTAAGAAGTTAGAACGTCAATATTCCATCGAGTATCCGGAAGGCAGTTTCGGATTCAGATTTAGAGAAATAATCGAAGCTGCATATCGAAAATCGGGAAAGCAAGTTGTAATACTTATTGACGAGTATGACAAACCTCTTTTCGATGTATTTAGAAGTAAGTCTTTGTTGGAGTACAATCGCAACCAACTCCAATCCTTCTTTTCGGTGCTCAAGACAATGGATCAGTATATTAAATTTGGTATGCTGACCGGTGTCACCAGATTTAGCAAGGTATCTGTATTCAGTGGACTGAATAATCTGAATGATATTTCTCTTGATGAGGAATACAATTCAATCTGTGGCATCAATGAGGCTGAGCTTTCTAATTATTTTTCTGAGAGTATTCAGGAAATGTCTGAAAAAGCAAATTCATTACCGGAGAAAATTCGTGATGAATTAAAAAAAAACTACGATGGCTATCATTTCGCGCCTTACGGGGAGGATATTTATAATCCTTATAGTATATTGAGTACATTCTCAAAAAAGAAATTCAGGGATTATTGGTATGCGAGCGGTACTCCCGGTGAATTGGTACATCTTCTTGAAGATAGCACTTTCCCAGTACCTGAGATGGATAAATGTCGCTGTTCCGAAGATGAAATGATGGGAACGGATATATATTTGAAAAATCCAGTCCCTCTATTTTATCAATGTGGCTATCTCACCATAAAGGATTACGATAGTGAATTTAAAGAATTTACTCTCAGTTTTCCCAATATGGAAGTATCAAGAGGATTTTCTCAGTCATTGATGCGGTCATATATGAATGGGCTTAACGCATCAAGCAAGATAAATGATTTTGTAAGGGCGGTTCGAAAAGGTGATGCAGAAGAATTCATGAGAATGCTGGAGTCATTTACTGCTGGAATACCTTATGATCTCGTAAAGCCATCAGGAGTTAAAGATTTTAACATGTCTGACATTCCAGATGAAGAAGGCTGGATAAAGGGTGGTATGGAAGCTCATTATCAGAATGTGATGTATGTATTATTCAAGCTTATGGGATTCTATACTCAAGCGGAGTGCAGGACAAGCAACGGAAGAATTGACCTTACCATAGAAACATCAGATTATGTGTATATAATGGAATTCAAAATAGATAGCATTCCCGAAAAAGCTCTACACCAAATTAAAGACTCTGATTATTTCCTCCCTTATCGTCATTGCGGAAAAAAAATAATCAAGATAGGAGCAAACTTCGATACTACTAAGTGTCGCCTCTCTTCTTGGATAATAGAATAATTTAATTCAACTTTCGCATGAGAAAGTTGAAAGTTAAGAAGGTTAATGGATTATTCCTTGGTTGAGAACATTCGGAAATATTCATGTCTTAAATTGGCTGATTTATCTATATCTCCTATTAACCTATAACTCTAAAATTGAGCTTTCGAAACTTAAATAATTAATTACCATGATAGAAGAAAGAAATGCAAAAGATGGATATACTGTCAAAGGCTATAGCGAGCCGGTAAAACGCTATTGCCAGATATTGGAAATCACCGATAATCCGGAAATGATTCGCCTCTATCGCGAATGCCACAGTCGCGAAAAATCATGGAAGGAAATTCGTGATGGAATACGCTCAGTCGGTATTCTTGAAATGGAGCTTTACATCTATGGCAACAAAGTCGTGATGATAGTCGAGACCCCTCTTGACTTCGACTGGAAAATAGCTATGAAAAAACTTGCCGGTCTGCCACGTCAGGCAGAATGGGAAGCATTCGTAGCTCAATTTCAAGGATGCGACGCAAATGTCACTTCCGATCAGAAATGGCAACTGATGGACCGAATGTTCTATCTCTACTAATAACTCAAAGATATAAGTTAACCAAAAATAAATCTAACATTATGAAGATATTCCCAATCTTAGCATCTTCTTTAATGCTTACCACCATGATCAGTTGTAACACTACACCAAAGTTGAATCCGGATAACATTGATGAGGTTATCGCGGCTATGACTCTTGAAGAAAAAGCCCATCTTATAGTGGGCACGGGTATGTCCGGAGTGTCGGGCGATAGCGCCGTAGTAGGCGAGACCCGCAGTATAGTTCCCGGAGCAGCCGGAACAACATTCCCTATTGAGCGACTCGGTATTCCGGCAGTCGTCCTTGCTGATGGCCCTGCCGGACTTCGAATCGACCCTACTCGTGAAGGTGACGATGCCACTTATTATTGCACCCATTTCCCCATTGGGACTCTGCTTGCTTCTACCTGGGATACAGACTTGGTAGAGGAAGTAGGCAATGCTATAGGCAATGAGGTGCTTGAATATGGTGCCGACGTTCTCTTGGCTCCAGCTCTTAATATACACCGCAATCCTCTCTGTGGCCGTAACTTTGAATATTATTCCGAAGATCCTCTTGTAGCCGGTAAGATTGCTGCTGCATATGTGCGTGGAGTTCAGAAAAATGGTGTCGGTACTTCTGTAAAGCACTTCGCAGTCAATAATCAGGAGACCAACCGAATGGGTAATGACGCACAAGTCAGTCAGCGTGCTCTTCGTGAGATCTATCTGCGAGGTTTTGAAACTGTAGTAAAAGAGGCTCAGCCTTGGACAGTAATGTCTTCATATAATTATATCAATGGAAAATATGCATCTGAAAACGGCGATTTGCTTACGACTGTCCTTCGTGATGAATGGGGCTATCCTTACGTTGTCATGACCGACTGGTTCGGAGGCAAGGATGCAGTTGCGCAAATGGAAGCTGGTAATGATATGCTTCAGCCTGGCACCGATAAGCAATATCAGGCTATCATCGATGGTGTAAACAACGGGACTCTCGACGAGGCAGTGCTTGACCGCAACGTGAAGCGTATCCTCGAAATGATTGTGAAGACTCCAAAATTCAAAGGTTACAAATATTCGAACACTCCTGATCTGAAGGCTCACGCTGAGGTAACTCGTCAGAGTGCAACTGAAGGTATGGTGCTTCTGAAAAACGACAATAATGCGCTTCCGTTCAGTAAGGATGTTAAGAATGTTGCTCTGCTCGGATGCACTTCCTATGATTTCATCGCCGGTGGCACTGGCTCGGGCAACGTAAATCGTGCTTACACAGTGTCATTGCTTGATGGCCTTAAGAATGTGAATCTCACTATAGATGAGAGTTTGAAAGGCAAATATGAAAAGCATATTGAGGCAGAAAACGAACGTAATGCTCCCGATCCAAATGATCCTATGGCGAAATTCTTCCCAAGCAAACGTCCTACTGAATGGGTGCCTGATGCTGCCACACTTGCAACTTTGGCAAAGAATAACGATGCCGGCATTATCACCATCGGACGCACTTCCGGCGAATTCCTCGACCGTACATTGACCGACTTCAACCTTACACCAGAGGAAAAGCAATTGATCGAGAATACTACTAAGGCATTCAAAGCTGTAGGTAAACCTGTAGTGGTGGTTCTTAACATTGGAGGTGTGATAGAGACTGCATCTTGGCAAAATACCCCTGATGCTATCCTATGCGCATGGCAGGCTGGTCAGGAAGGTGGCAATAGTGTCGCTGATGTCCTTGTAGGCAATGTCAATCCTTCAGGCAAACTCCCTATGACATTCCCTATGGCTTGGGCTGACCATGCTTCAAGTGCCAATTTCCCTACTGAAGGGGCTGCTTCTCAATTTGGCTTTGACAAAGAGGAGAAGACAAATAAGCTGCTTTGGGACTATACTCCGTATGAAGAAGATGTCTATGTGGGCTACCGATATTTCGACAGTTTCGGCAAAAATGTTTCTTATCCATTCGGATATGGTCTCTCTTATACCACATTTGAATATTCAGAACCAAAGATTAGTGAAAAGGATGGTGTCTATACAGTGACTGTTGATGTTAAGAACACTGGTAATGCAGTAGGAAAAGAAGTGGTTCAGCTATATGGGAAGGCTCCCAATGCGAAGGCTGCCAATAAACCTGAGCATGAACTGAAAGCATTTGCTAAGACCAAAAGCCTCAATCCCGGTGAATCACAGACTGTCAACTTGACTTTTGCCGCCTCAGACCTCGCTTCTTACGATGAGGATAAGAATACATGGATAGTGGCAGACGGTGAGTATGTATTCGAGATTGGTGCGTCAAGCCGTGACATACGTGGTAATGTCAAAGCTAACATTGCTGGCGCAGAGACTCCTCTTCACGATGCCTTGAAACCACAAGTTACACTCCACAAACTTGCCCGTCAATAACTTTTGTAAAATATATTAATACAGATATTTGCCTTGTAGATAAGTATGAAGCGACACTTTTTGATCTATATATTATTGTTGTCGGTTTCTCTTCCGCTTTTTGCGGGAGGGAAATCAACAATTTTACCATCCAATTTGGCAGGCTCAATGATGCCCTATGATTTCAGTTATACTGATTCTAAGCCAATCTGGCCGGATTCTTTGACCCCTGTCTACGTGGCTCGTGTAGCACGTCACGGCGCCAGATATATATCATCACCAAAGAAACTTGAAAAGCTCCAAGAAGCCATATCTAAAGCGACGGCAGCAGGGACTCTGACAAAGGATGGTCAGCGATTTAATGCGTTGCTGAAAAGTGTGGAAGACACTACCGGGTCCAAATGGGGACGTCTTTCAGAAGTAGGATGCCAAGAAGAGGTAAGTCTTGCAAAAGATCTGTATACTCTTCTTCCCGACATGCTGAAAAAAGCACGTGTCAACGCGATTTCGACATATGTGCCACGAGTAGTGATGACAATGTATCAATTCTGCCATGAACTTACTGCATTATCAAGTGATATCAATATCACTGCCTCTGAAGGAAAGCAATATAGTTATCTTCTCCGTTGCTTTACCGCCGATTCCCTATATTCATCCTATCGTGACAAAGGCAATTGGAGCAAGGTGTCGGAAAAGTTGATGGATTCCATCGTGTCGCCAGAGCCGGCAAGGAGAATACTTGGGAATATTTCTGGCTTTGATGATCATAAATACAAGAAACTTACCTTGGAGATGTATGATGTCCTGCAGTCACTCACAGCTTTTGGTATGCCAGCTCCTACAGATGAATTTATGTCAGAAGCTGATTATCATGCTTGTTGGGAGGTAGACAACCTTGAGCATTATCTCCGCAATACCGACACTCCGCTATCTTCATTGGCAGGAAAGGCGATTTCTCCATTGCTTGCTCGCATAATTGCCGATGCCGATGCATCGCTTGGAGCCCGATTGATAGATCAGACCATTAGGCATGCTGACATGAATCAGGCAGAAGCACCGGATAGATATGATGCTAATTTCTATTTCGGACATGCTGAAACCCTCATGCCTCTTCTATCATTGATGCGTGTAGAAGGCTGCTACGATGATTCCGCTGACTTCTCTACATTATCATCCCGTTGGAAAGACTACGAGATAGTGCCTCTGGGAGCCAACATTGACATCATCTTCCTCCAATCACCTACTGGTCGCGTCTATGCAGCCCTCCGCCACAACGGCCGCTTCGTAGCTCCAATGGCATCCACCATGATAGTCCCCTGGGCGGACTACAAAGCCTACCTTACCACCCTAATGATGAAGGTCATGGGAGATATCTGATGGTTATACTAATGTCATTTTCCAAAAGCATGTTCCTATAAAATCACATCAGGACAGCCGGAAGATACTTGCTTTGAAGGAACATTTGTGCCGAGTCTTGAAATTTCTTTTGGCTTTCTCAAATTTAGGATTCGATTTGCTGGATGGGAAAGATTTGGCTACAATTCGTGCATGACGCTCTTTGATGTAGGAATGTTTCATTTTCGGATCAGACATTGAAGCGTCCAATTGCACTAATGCATGCTCAACATCTGTCCCTTTTAGCTCTACAAATATTGCTTTCCAATTTTCCTCAGTTTGAAACTCTTGTTGTTTGGCAAGAATCAAAAAATCGCATTTATTCCCTTCCTTAATGATGTCCCCATCAATGTGAAATACACTGCAACTCCTACGTTGGGTAAACTCAAGCCTATAAATTGTCTGCTTTTCCTTAATCTTGCTTGACATAATATGCTGCTACACTCCCTTTTTTAAGTATATATTTTTCAGAAATTACACTTTTAGTTGCCTCTGGATTGATTTCGTATGCCTCAGAAGCCGCCATAAGTACATTGAGTGCAGACAATATATATGGACTATGAGTCGCTATTGTAATCATACTATGCTGCTCTTCTGAGTTTGAATTGGCACATTTAATTGCTCCGACCAGATGATATAGAAGTTTAGCCTGCGACTCTGGAAAAAGATTTTGTTCCGGCTCCTCAATAAAGAAAACAGCTCCTTTATAAGTCAAAAGTACAACCGTCCGCGATAGCAGGTAAACCAAAAAGGTTAGCCGTCCAGAGATT
>CAMWLX010000060.1 GCA_947175225.1 uncultured Porphyromonadaceae bacterium | reverse complement strand
CATATTATTTTGATATTTTTTATATTCGTAAATAAGTCGAAACAACTTCAATATAAGTTTTGTTCCTCATGCGTCCGAGCGCGTCATGCCATCGTCAAAATAGCCGGAACAATCACTTCCTCTATAGCCTTCTCATCCAGTCGGTGTCCTCCATCAAAATACATCATCTTATCGTAGTGCTCCATAAACTCATCCCGACAATCCACTGTATCATCATTCGTCCCGAACACTCCTATGGTGATCTCCCGCTCTTCCGGGGTCAATCCATCAAACTGACTCTTTTCAAGCCGTTCATAACCATCAGCTGTCTCAGTAGTGATCTCAAACTCAGTCGCTCCATCCTCGCGAGGCTTGAAATAACTTACCCTCCCCATATTCTTCCTAAATGTCCTCGACACATGAAACGACGGATTGACCAGTATTTTAGGCACTCCACGCAACTTCTGAGCCAACATACCACCCATAGAAGTCCCGACAACGACATCAATCTTTTCCTTCTCCCCAATCTTGCGGAGAAGAGCCACAGCCTCATCCGCGTCAACAGGCAGATCAGGCGAAAACACATTTGCCTCCGGCATCAGCCTTCGTATCGTCTGAGAAGTACCCGATTTCCCGGCCGACCTAAACCCATGCACATACAACACATTTCTTTTCCCATCCAATCTCCCGAAACCCGCATCTCTAATTTCCTTCATAATTCAATTCCCTAAAATAAAACCTTACCCTCCACTTTCGCAAGCGAAAGTGGAATTATAAATAATACAAACGTGAATAATTAAACTCATTCAGCTCCGAACGCTCAAATCCACTATCCATCATCGCATCAGGAATCTCCCACAATGGTATCCCATCATCAAGTAACTTTCTCAATCTTCCCACAAACAAAGGAATCTCCATTTCCAATTCCTCTTCCGAAGTCGATATCTTATACTCCTCCGCCTCCATCATCTCAGAAATGATCATCCCGGAAAATAGTCCATGCAATCCCTCCTTCCGGGCAAACAAATCAGCATTGCACCATATCGCAACTATATTGCTCCGACCTCTAAGATAGAACGCATGTGGATGCCCCACGATGATCCTATTAAACTCAGCCCCATCCTTTTCCCGAGAAAATAGCCCGACGTCAGAGCCATGACCAAGAAGCATCAGCCGTTCCCACTTCGGCAGCCGATGAAGAGAGCTTCTGATGTCCCTATTTGGAGACTCCTCCTTCAGCACGCGGACCCTCTCATCATTTAAATAGAGACCCTCAAGCACCCTCGTCGTTATATCATTAGGATGTATCACCAACATACTTCTTAACCCTCCAGTTTCGGCTGCGATAGCGAGATTTCCTCATATTGCGTATACTCCGGAAACCACTTGTCAAGCTGCTCATCAGCCCGAAATACAAAATTACTACATCCCATCGTAACCTCCAAATCCCATTGGCAAGCCAATCATAATCCCCCTACACTAAGTTCAACACCCTTCTTCCAATTCCTCATAAACTCCTCCACGTATGATTCATTCACAATTCCGATATCTTCATGCCCCTCTTTCAGCCAACTGCCTACAATCGCCCCATCAGCAATCTCAGCAGTTTCTTGAGCAGTCCATGCAGTAACTCCAGCTCCAACTATAACAGGGAAATCTCCAACCACACTCTTGAACTCCTCCACCTTTGCAAAAGGTGTGCTCTTACCGGTCCCTTCGCCCGTACAAACAATCGCATCACAACGCTCCATACCAAGCAACAAATCCTCCTTCACGCTTCTCCCGGAACGCACCTGCTGATACTTGAACCGTACACCTCCAAACACCAATACATCAGGATATTTCTTCCTAAGATACTGGAGACTCTCAGCATATTGCTCATCCCTATAAGGATCCAAATGCCCGCATACCGAATCAATCTGAATGAATCTTGCCCCATACCTTGCGGCCATCAAAAAAGCCAAATGATAATCCCCAAGGATATTAAGCCCATAGATAGCATCCGGATGCTCCGAATGCAACCACTTCAAGACCTCCTCACAATCCTCATCGCTCCCAAAATAATTCTCCACAAGAGGATAAATCCCATTCCTAAGATAGATCTCAACCTCCATCTTAGCCAACGCCAACATATCCATCTCTCTCGAATACCCGGTATGAATCATCCCAAACACCGGCTTCTTTCCAAAAACTTTCTCCAATTCCATAACTTCACTCCACTTATTATTATACACTCGTTAAAAAAAACTCAACTTATGCAAGTTTCCTTAGCTCTTCGCTCCCGGAAGAGTCGCACTTCTGAAGAAACTCATAACTATCATGCCACAAAATTACAAAATCCCACCGTAACCTCCAAATTCCATTGGCAAGCCATTCACCCCCCCTAATTTCCACTTCTTGATTCATAATATCTTACAATCCTCCTCTCCGCCAAATTAAGATTTCCCTCTGTGTGCCCTCCGTGTGAGCCTTTATTCTGAAAAATTAGACTCATACCTGAGTAGTTACGAAAATTTGACGACAGATAGCCGGCGAAACGTATAAATTTGTGATCTATCCAAAATTTTACTACCTTTGTAAAAAATAATCAAAAACCTTCCGTTTATGCAAAAAATATCCCGCACTCTACTTCTCTCGGCACTCTCAATAGCCGGTAGTGCGTCTGGTTCAGCCCAACTCGTCATCAACGAGATAATGCAATCAAACATTGATTGCATCATGGACGACCTAAACGAGTTCCCGGATTCTTGGGTCGAACTCTATAATCCGGGTCCAAACGATGAATATCTCGCCGACTATAAGCTCGGCACAAAAGATAAGCCAAAGAAAGCTTATCAGTTGCCCAGCGGCTATATCCCTGCCGGAAAATTCTTGTTGATCTACTGCGATAAAGCTGCGCAGGGTCTCCATACGGATTTCAGACTCGAATCAGGAAAAGACGGCGCTGTCTACCTCTTCAAAAATGATGAAACCGTAGATAAACTCGAGGGTCTCAAAAAGCAACCTGCTCCTAATATCGCATATGGTCGTGTATCCGACAATTCCTCCGACTGGGGCTATCAGTCTGTCCCAACTCCCGGTAAATCCAATTGCGGCTCCGTCTGCAAGGATATCCTCGGCGATCCCATTTTCAGCGTCCCCGGCAAGGTAACTTCCGAATCTTTCGACCTCGAACTCTCCATTCCCGAAGACAGCCCGGAAGGAACGGTAATAAGATACACTCTCGACGGAAAAGAACCGACGGAGAAGAGTCCTCTCTACTCCCAACCTTTCAAAATCAACAGGACAAGAACCATACGCGCAAAACTCTTCTGCGATGGATACCTATCCCCACGCTCCACTACCCATTCTTACATTTCCCATCCTCGCAAAGTCACCCTCCCTGTCGTATCCATCGTCACCAATAACGATTATTTCTACGATAATAAATTGGGCATCTACGTGAAGGGCACTTACACCAACAACACCCCCAATTATGAATACGACTGGCGTCGGCCCATCAACTATGAATATTTCGAAGACGCCGACACCCCAAGCAGCATCAACCAGCTTTGTGAAACACGTGTCAAGGGTGGCGCTACGAGAGGAAATGCCCTTAAGTCGCTCGCAGTCTACGCCAACAAGCGTTTCGGTGAAAAACGCTTCAACTATGAGTTCTTCCCCGACCAGACTCCTGGCATTTCAGAATTCAAGTCGTTTGAAATGCGTAATTCCGGCAACGACTTCGACTATATGTATATGCGCGATGCCATCATCCAGCAAAGCATGGGCATGAACTGCGACCTTGACTGGCAACCCTCACGCCCCATCATCCTCTATATCAACGGCACCTTCAAAGGACTCTTAAACATCCGCCCTCGTAGCAACGAGGATTATGTCTACTCTTATTATGACGGACTCGAAGACATCGACATCATCGAAAACTGGAAGGAGCTAAAGGAAGGGAGTTGGGACAATTACAACGCCTTCAATGCTTTCTATAATGCAAAAGGACACTCCTTTGAAGAATTCGATGCCCTTATGGACACAAGCGAATTCTGCAATCTCATGATTATGGCCACTTATTTCGACAACGAGGATTTCCCTGGCAACAATATAGTGATGTGGCGTCCGATTGCCGACGGTGGAAGATGGCGTTGGATTTCAAAAGACACTGATTTCGGGTTAGGACTCTACGGACAGACTCCCCAATATAAGACCTTGAATTGGATAACGACTCCCGGCTACGATAACAACCGCAACAACTGGGCTAATACAGCAGATGCAACCCGCCTATTCCGCCGGCTGCTCGATACCCAAGAATTCAAAGATATGTTCATCGACCGCTGTGCAGTCTATATGGCCGACTTCCTGCGTCCGGAAGTGATTAAAAGTCGTATCGACAACCGATACAATGATATAAAATTTGAATATAAATATCATCGCGACCAAATAAATCCTTGGTGGCCTGTATATAGCCAAGAGGTAGAAAACGGCAAGAACTGGGCCAACACTCGTTGGAACTTTTTCTACAATCATCTCGCTACCTTCTTCAGCCTTAAAAATCCGGTTTCTCTTAATATAGCAAAAGGCTCCGGCAGCAATCGCTCACTCATAGTCAATGGCATACCTCTGACAGCAACAGAATTTGACGGCAAATTTTTCCCCGGGCGCCAATTGACAGTACAATCTTTATCTGACTCTGACGGCCTATACGTCAACGGTTGGGAAGTGTCAGTGACCTCCAAAGGACAGACCTCTACCTCTACCTACCAGACCGAGACTCTATCCATCCCAATGCCGGAGGGAAATCAGGTAGTCATAAACCCCATCCTTTCCACCGAGCCTAACGCCGTAGATGAGCTACAAGCCGATTTTGACCCAACTGCCCCCTGTGACCTCTACGACACAGCCGGACGCAAACTCATATCCCTACCATCAGCCACCATCGACAATTCACACTTGACTCTTTCAAAAGGAATCTACATACTCCGCCAAGGAAATGCCTCCAAGAAAATCATCTTGAAGTAAGACCCTATCGAGGATGCAGTCTGAAATTCCAAATTTCTAAATTTCTTGAAAAAAATTCAAATTTTTCTTGCATCCGGCTAAAATTTATATTATCTTTGCGCCATAAAGGGAATCATTGCCTTTATGGCGCTTCCCATATTCTTACAGTTTTTTCATTATTTATCTATGAAACAACTACATTCGATTTCCAACAGCAATCAATCTTGCGGTGTCGCCCCGCCGGGCGACTCGGGAATGTAGTGTGGATTAGTATCCCCTATCTATTTTTTTGAACCGCAGTAATGCTCCGACAGCCCGTGTTGTGTCCATACGTCAGCGACCATCCGATGCCGTCGGCAGCAAAGAGCACCATGACATTGCGGGTTCGTCTCTTGAGGAGACGCCGAAGGGTCAAGGATGTCATTGCTATGACTATACCTTGATGCCTCCGCGATTCAAAATCCCCCCATAGGCTTATAAAATGTATTTCTCAATTCTAAATTCTCAATTCTAAATTATCAATTCTAAATTCTAAATTCTAAATTCTAAATTCTAAATTAAAAACTGTAATAATATGAAAAATGATCTTCCCATTTCCCTCTTCACCCTCCTCTTCACCGATTACTCCCGGAAGGACTACTTCCAACCGACGTTCGACATCTCTAAACTCAACTACGATCTCCGACAAGACTTCCTCATCGAAAAAGACTTTGGCGGGATTGCCGTCGAAATCAGTTTTGGAAACCTCCTCCATGATAAGCACAGATGTATACGCCAGACAGTAACTGCATATCTTTTCGATGCAACTGACCGTTTGCTTCTGCTGACAAATCAGATCGATGTCAAAATTCCTGCTTCCTCCATGGAGAAGGCCTTCTACCTCTTTTTCCCCTCTACTGAAGTTGAATTCAAATCCGGGCATTCCTACAGGCTGCATCTGCTTGATTACGAGACTGGCGCCTACATTGGGGAACAATGTTTCCACCTCTTCAGTGTCAACCACCTCGGACAGCCTGAAAAATGGTATGAACCTTGCTGTGCAGGACTGATAGCCGACGGAGACAATAGTTATCTTCGTTGCTGCGATGCCACATCCAAAGAGAAGCAGACCTACAAGATACGGTTTGAAATCGCCGACCGCATCCCGGGCATATCCCTCGACATCCATCCCGAAGTGGAAGTGCGCCTATATTATCCAGCCTCCGACCGAATAGATGTGACTTTCATAGAGCCCCGCTACGCCTACCTTGGAGACTTCACTTATTATGTGGATATTCCATTCCATCCTTTCGATCACTTTAAAGGCATCTATTATGTGGAACTCCTCTGTATGGACTGCCCTATAGCAGGATTCACTTTTGACACCGATGAGGAAATCAAAGGAGCCTGGAACCTCGACAATATTTTGCCTGTCGACGACTATGACTATGCAACCGTATGCCGTCGCCATAACCTGAATCTACCGAAAAAAGCACCCTCTGAAAATGAAGATATTGAAGAGGATAGCAATGATGATAATGATGACTGCTATAAAATCCTTGAAGATGAATTTGAAGCCAGACTCAATGCTTTCATAGACCGAGATGATTCCTCCGAAGATTCTGATAGCTCTGATGATTCTTATGACTCTGATAATGTCAATCTCCTCGCTGAGCTCGATGACCTCACCGGACTCCAATCTGTGAAAGAAAAAATACGTGTCTACGACAGTGTGATGCGCTTCACGATGCTACGCGCCAAGCGTGGACTCGAAATGTTTCCGACTCCGCTCCATTCGATGTTTCTCGGATCCCCGGGCACTGGCAAGACTACTGTGGCAAAGCTGATGGGGCAAATGCTCCGGCGAGCAGGCATCCTATCAAGCGGCCATGTAATCGTGAAAGAACGCTCTACTCTCATTGGGCAATACTATAGCTCTGAAGGAGAAAAGACCCGAGAGGCAATCGAACAAGCCCAAGGTGGCATTCTTTTCATCGATGAGGCTCACTCGCTCTTCCAACCCGATGATCCAAAAGACCCTGGCAGGTTCGTGATTGAATCCCTTCTGACAGCTTTGGCCGATCCGACAAAAGACGACTGGATGCTGATCCTTGCCGGGTATCCCGACGGAATGATCCGATTGTTTGACATCAATCCCGGATTTAAATCCCGTATTCCGGATTCAAATATATATACATTCGAAGATTTCTCGGAAGAGCAACTTATGGAAATAGCAGAAAGGTACCTGTATAAAAAGGATTTCACGCTCAGTCCGGAAGCTAAGGAAGCTCTACACAACCGGCTCTCCTACGATTATGCCCACCGCGACCAAAAATTCGGTAATGCACGCCACGTCATGAATCTTATCCAGACTGAAATACTTCCGACAATGGCAGTCAGGGTAATGAATGCCGGACTGAAAGATACAGCATCTCTCTCCGAAATCCAACTCTCCGACATACCCATGCCTACATCCGTTCCCACTCCGCGCCGCAAACCTATCGGCTTCACATGCCGCCCCGCGATCTGAACTCAAAACGCGGGAGGGTCCGAAGCGTCTTTCCCCTCCGGACCCTCCCACGCCACATCATTCCATAAGTAAGCTTCCTTTATAAGAAAGCTTTGACGACTTTGCCGTTGAATACTTTTATTTTCAACGCAGTGTCAGTCGGTAGGTTTTCCTGAATATTATAGTATGAAGGAGCAAACCAGTAATTGACTCCGTTAGCATCCGTAACTCTCCAGGCTGTTCTCCCGACTCGGCGATTACCGTAGCGGTCCGTTGACTCAGCTGCCGGCTTATGGTAGGTCTTCTTGACAAAAATCTCAGGTAGTGACTCATATATATAGTCGTCGGCAAGAGACTCAACCTTTTTGTAGATAGCCATAGGGTCTGCTGCCTGCGTGCCGCTCGGAATCTTCTTTTCTGTCTCTCGATAAAGACGCGGAAGATTCCAGCCCCTATCTTCATACAGTTTCTTGACATACTTCAATTCCCATTTAGCCTGAGGGAAAGCACCTCCCTCAGTAAGCGCAGCTGCAAGATTCAAATGTATCTTACCCTTAAACTCCTCCTGACCAGGGCAACAAAGTGCCTTATAGAGAAGGCTGACCTTGAGCCGCAGTGCATCCCTCTCTTTAATCAGCGCAGCCAAACGGCTCCAAAGGAAGAACTTCGAAGAAGAAGCAAGGATAGCATTACGCAGCATCTCGGCAGCCCCTTCATTGTCTCCCGCCAATTCATATAGCTGAGCACACTGAGCATATAGGCTTGACGAACCCGGATACTCAATAAGAGCCCTATTGACTATATCCAAAAATTGAGAGGCAGCCGGAATACGAGCAGCATAAAGCTCATCGACATAATTTGTTATTAGCTTTTCAACAGTGGATGGCAATTCTTTCCCCTCATGCTCTTTTCTCCGCCAATCTCCTGGACGAAGATTCGATAGATTCCAAAGATCAGCAAACTTCACAATGGAAAATCTCGTAGCATCCGTGACAGGGTGAAATCCTTCCTTACTATTTACAATAAATGCAGCCTCAGCAGCATCCTTATAAAGCCGGAATGCTTCTGTAAGAATCATGGAATGCAGCTTATGCGGACGCTCCACTTGAAGGCGAAGATATCGAGCCAACATCTGCTTACGCTCGCGGATGGCATACGTCGGACTCTGATGAAGGGCATAGTAGATGATCCATCCGAATGCGTAATGGCTCTTCAGAGGAAGAGCATGGTTGTCATAATATGGGATGACTTCGGCATAGACTTCTATGGCGGAGCCACCCTTGGCACGTTCAAAGCCATCGGAGACAAACTTTATGAGTTCATTGGTTTCCATGATATCAGTAGTTTAAGTTTCGCAAACTCAACTTAAAGTTTTAAGGTTAAAGGTTATAAGGTTAGTTTAGCTGATAGTCACGGATATTTAGAGCAGAATTTGATCAGGACTGTCTAACCCTATAACACAATAACCTTATAACCTTCAACTTTCGCGAGCGAATGCTGAATTATAAAAAGTTATTTCTATCGCAGCTGCAAAGCTAAGCATAAAATATGACATCACCAACTATTTTTTTATCTTTTTTGCAACAAATAAGCAAATTTTATGTTAGACATATAGACCCTAATTGAAATGGCAAAATTATGAAGAGTTGTCTATATACTGGAACTGGCGATGGAGGCACGACTTCCCTTGTAGGAGGAGAGCGAATCAGTAAGGTTTGCGCTCGGCTTGAGGCTTATGGCACAGTCGATGAATTTTCTTCCTTCCTTGGCGTAGTGCTTTCAAATCCTAAATGCCCTTCTGATTTGAAGGAGCAGATGCTTGAAATCCAAAATCGGCTTTTCGATGCCGGATGCTATCTTGCAACAGCTGTCAAAGGCGATGACACACCTTCCTGCAATGGAATTGGCATAGATGCCGTTCGACGGCTTGAAGGTTGGATAGATACGCTTGATGAAGAGACTCCAAAGATTCGGGCATTTGTCCTTCCCGGAGGATGTGAGCTTGCTGCTCATTGCCATGTTGCCAGGACAGTATGCAGGCGTGCAGAGCGAAGGATTCTGGAATTGGCAATCGACGAATATGTAGATCCGGTGATGATCAGATGGTTCAATCGCCTGAGCGACTACCTCTTCATCGCAGCCCGCTACCTCAACTACCGTCAAGGAGTAGCGGAAATCACATGGACACCCGCTTCAAAATCCTAAACATTAGTCTAAGGTCTATACTAAACCATTAAACGATTAAACGATTAAACAATTAAACAAAAAATATACGACATATGTACTGGACACTTGAACTCGCGTCAAAACTTGAAGACGCACCATGGCCCGCAACAAAAGACGAGCTTATCGACTATGCGCAGCGCAGTGGCGCTCCGCTCGAAGTGATTGAGAACCTCAATGAAATCGAGGATGAAGGAGAGACCTACGAATCAATCGAAGAAATCTGGCCCGACTACCCCTCCAAAGACGACTTCTTCTTCAACGAAGAGGAGTATTAAAGCGATTATTTCGCGTAAATAACTGATAAACAATGGTCAAGCAAAAGTCTATTTGTTTGGCCATTGACGTTTTATAGTCTCAAATGGTCTGGTTTGTTTGGCCATATTCGCTTCTTCTTAACCGTTATTATTGATCATTAGTTTCGCTAATATTATATGTATATAAAAATTATCCAGAATATTCCTATTTCATATATAGGAGGATATTCCGGAGGATAACGGTCATTTACGTTGGGAATCGCGGGGACTTCTGTTTTTTGTGGGATTGAGCCTTGCTCATTCAGGTTCAACATCCTCTAATTCATCAATGATATCAATTAATTTGTTGCCATCGATGCTGAGATTTTCTATTAGTTCCATAGGATTGCGATACGACTCATATTCTTTGTTGTAGTTTTCATCGCAAAGTGCTGAGTGATCCGGTTCAAAAAGCAAATTATATTTTTTACCATTATAGCAAAATTCTACATCATAACCTTGCACGGCAAAGTCGTAGAATAGAACCTGTCTCGCGTTATTCGGATAGCCACCATAAGTAGTCCCGAATTTTACCGTATTAGGTGGATAAGCCGCATTGTAGCGGAATCCAAGAATATCTTTCCCAATGTATGGAAAATCGTTTTGTTCTTTCATACTTTAAAGTTTGAAATTTCTAAGTTTCTCAAGTAACGCATTCATGTCTGACTCCAGCGGTTTAGACGTAGTAGGTCGACCATCTTTCCAATCATGATAGTGGGAGCCAAGATTTTTATGGTCAACTGTATGTATTTCCCAAATCTTCTTCCCGTCAGGTCCGTATTTTGCTATGGCCTTTACATCATGGCCGTCTTTATAAAAAGTAGCATATGTCCGATTTGGCGTATGACTCTCTTCTGGCAGTTTGCTACCTGCCTTAGGATTCTTTGTAGTAACAATCTGAATTTCTCCATAGGAGGCGATTGTAGAATAGGCTCTTCCTAATTCTGAATTTGTAGAGCCTACAGCGAAACTTCCATTAGCGCCCATTGCGAAGATTTTTAAGGTTTATATTCTCGAAATATACACTTATCTCCTCTCTTTCACCAGGCATTTTGTCTCCATATCGAATAATGAGAACTGGTTCAAGTACTTTTATTGCCTCCTCATAACCTTTTCTCCATAAATATTTGGCAGCATGGTTTCCTTTTATGCCAATGCAGTTTATGGCAATAACCGAATGTTTGGGAATCCCGACAAAGGAGTATGAATAGCTTGCAGGATCAGACCAGGTAACATTGGGTATCATGCGTACTCCCTGAGATTGATAGAATGCCGTCAAAGCCATATTCCACCAATGGTTATGAAAGTTGACGAACTTGTTCATTCCAATCTTTTGCGAAAAGTCCGGTCCCACCACGCACGCGAATCTTTTTAGGGGTTCAATGTATCGTTTGGGATTATGAAGAATCCGTGCGAAATTTATGTCTGGCTCATAGAATACCACTACTAAGTCCTTATTGGATTTGTATAGAGCCTTGCTGAAAGGTATAGCAATGTTTGGTAACTCAAAAGGGTTAACTTTATGAACTTTAGGCATAGGAAACGGAGCTGTGGAATCTATAAATTCCACATGATTTAATATATCCTGCTTATTCAGGATAAGGTCAGCAGTACGTGAACTTGATTTTTTACGTTGCTTATTTTTATTCAGGGAATTTTGTAGCAGATTATTTCCCATCTCATCTAAGATGAGGGAATTGAAACTTTCTTGCTTTCTTTTTAAGAATAAAGTCTCTTTTTTAGGTCTATGCTTATTTTCGTGGGTCATGCCATATTGTTGTTTATTATGAAGTTTTGATTGGTGTTATGAAGGTCACGTAATTGTTTTAACACTGCAAAATTACTAAATAAAAATCAATCACGCCCCTTATCCTGATAAAGTATGACATAATTGTTATGAGTGTTTGCGCTTTTAATAGTATGAGAATATTTATTTGACCAATGTTTGGCCGGTAAAGCATCGATTTTTTTGACCCATCGCCTCAGATCGTCTCAGATGGTCTGGTTTGTTTGGCTAAATTACACTCAAAAATAGTTAAATCGTTGATTATGAGTTAATATAATATTCTTCAACGAAGAAGAGTATTGATAGCTTGCAAGCAGGCAAATAAAAGATAATCAATCGGATAAATAATGAAAATTTGTTTGTCCGATTGATTTATTTGTATTTTGGCCAAACAAATACAAACATTTAATTTATTGCTAATCAATATTGTCTATTTTTAGACCATTCAATAATTCTGTATTTGTTTGTATATAATGAAGTTGTTTAAACTTATTTACGAATTAAAAAATTTACAATGAAGAGTTA
>CAMWLX010000059.1 GCA_947175225.1 uncultured Porphyromonadaceae bacterium | reverse complement strand
GATTATCCTCAGTTCAGCCTCGGCAACGGTCTTTCTATCGATTCTTATATCGAACGTGAAAAGGCACGCCTTTAATCCTGATTTTAAATAAATTATTTATCGCCAAGAGATTGCTTGTCATTGATGATTGATAATTTATCATTGAAATAGACCCCATAAAATAATAAAACATACCTGCTTATTTTATGAAAGGGAAGTTCGCTGCTGCGGCCTTCCCTTTTTATTTTGTATTTTTAACATATATTTTATTAGAAATTTCAAATTTATTTTGTATTTTTGTAAAATATTCAGCTATGCCTCATATAAAATCAATGATATTAGCTGATCAGACATTCATTTTTAAACTCCTAATAATGAAGACCTATGAATTTTAAATATCTACTTGCTTGCTCTGTAGTTTGCGTGGGGGCAGCTAATGTAAATGCTGCTGAGACAGTTGATTGGGGCGAATTGCAGCCCGATGTAGTCTACAATTACGATGCGATGGTTCCGGTGCAGGGTGTCTTCACGCCTTCCGAAACCGGTGTGATACGTTGCTACAGCACCGGAGATCTGATTTCTCCTTATCTTGAGCCTACGCATGATACCCCTATCCAATCTACCGATGGCTATTATGGCGCTGATGGCGTAAAAGTTCGGTTTTATGAGGTCACTGCAGGTGTGCCTTTATATTTCTACGATTTCTGTCCTCTTGATGCCGGTACTTTCAGAATTTCTACCGGTTTAGAGCCTATAGAATTAGTAGATGTAACCCCGGCTGCCGAAGGAAATAAAGTATCGCTTAGCACAAACTATAAGGCGAGTATTACATTCAATCTCCCTATAAAGTGCACAAAATGTGTTCTCTCGATAAATGACGCTTCTGTTGAGTTAACTCCTTCCATCACTGATTCATATATCAATATTTATTGGTATAACACTATTCTCAATTGGTATAATGAAAGAAAGATTAGTGAAGGCGACATCTTGACCCTAACTCTTACAGGAATACGTGATGTCTATGATTCCAGCAACCGTCCTGATTTCGGTTATGGTAAAGGTAAGCTTGTGCTCAACTTCACTATGGCTGCTAAGCCTGCTCAACTCATATGGGAGAGTGGAACTCCGACAAGCGGAGTGTCTGATTTCTTGACTTACTACCTACCGGGCAGCGACGAAGGATTGGTTAAACTCCTATTCAACGAAGACCTTGATCCACGTTGCAATCCTGTAGCAGAGATCACATATGGTGACCCTGATAATATTGAGTTGGGTATGTATATTGAGTATCCTCCAGTTATAGTGGATGGTAAGACTGCCACGGTGAATCTTCAGGGTGTCACTCGCTTCCCTGATCAAATGGTGCCGGGGCTGGCTGCACAAAAAAATATCAGCTTGAGAATAACAGGCATCAAGAGTGCCGATGGACAGTATGTGCTGACCGGATATTCATCAAGCCCTTATTCCTTCGGATATTCCTACAATCTTAAGAGTGTAGTCTATAGCATTGCAGCGGATTGGGAGCCGGCAGCCGGCAGCTTCCTTAATAGTGGAGAAGAGATGGAAATGTGGGTGCTCAATGGGCGGAAGATAGTGTTTGACTCCGTAGATTTCACTTACGTCAAGGATGGAGCCGCAACAAAAGTTTCAGTGCCGTATGGCGATCTAAAGGCCACTGTAGATTCCGGCGATGATATGCTTTATAATTTTGTGGCTCCGGCTATCGATGCAGATGCAGACTCTGAAATCACTGTCACTCTTGGGGGTCTCCTTTGTGCGGATGGCCTTGACCACTCTTCTGATATATTTGTCAGATACAAAGCTGCCACATCCGGAGTAGACACTATTCAAGCTGCTGACGGCGACAATGTCTTCTACGATCTTACCGGACGCCGCGTAAATGCCCCATCGAAAGGCATCTATATCTGCAACGGCAAAAAAGTGATAGTAAAATAAATATCTGTAATATTAATTTAAATTAACCGCCTATGAAATTTAGACATTTACTTGTCGCTTCAGCTCTCGTAGCAACAGCCACAAGTGTCTCCGCTTTCAAGTGGACTCCGGCCGTCACTCAGCCAAACCCGAGTTTGGACGTGACTCAATCTTATCAGCTTGAGACTCTTCGATTCGGTACTAATGATTGGGGCTCCGGCTACCAAACTACCGACGTGATGCCAATATGGATTGATGAAGATGAAAACGAAATTGTCGGCAGATTATCTTCCGAAACGGATGCAAGTTGGGATCAGTTTGTTTACACTTTCGATTTCTCCAGCTTTAAGATGAATGGCGAATACATTCTGAAGTTTCCTGAAGGTCTGCTCGTGAATGCAGCAGGCGAGAAGAGTGATGAGCTAGAAATCTACTATACTGTGGCAATACCAGAGTTGGCAAGCGGAATGTTCTCCGACTTTGAAGTGCTTTCAATTTCTCCGGATTTCTCTGAGCCACAGGGTCTTTGGAGCGATCAGAAGATTACAATAAATACCAATCACAACGAAGCAATTGGATTCGTAACTCTTCAGATCTATGATCCGGTAGCAGGAGAATATCTTGTCAATGCCAATAATTTCAGTACAGGACGAAATCTTGGAGATGCTTCTGCGATTGTCTTTGAAGTAGCAAATACATATAAGTTCTATGATGATCGTGAATATACAGCTGAATTCGTATTCTACAACGGCCCGGATGATCATACTACTGATGGTATTCCTACTCCTATAGTAGCAAAAAAAAGTTATAAATTCACCGGCAAGATAGAAGGGTACAAATACTCTCCCGAGAAGCTTCTGAGCATTGATCCTGAACCCGGAACACTCACTATCAGCGAGCCATCACAAGCTGTCTTCACTTATACTTTCTCCGGTCCGGTTAATGTATATAAGGTGACTACTCCAAGAGGCAATGCCGGAGATCCGATAGCATATCCCGCATCTTGCATCACATCAAATGAGGACAAGACAGTATGGACTATTGATCTTTCTGATAATGATTATGTTAACTCTGTCGATGCTCAGCTTACACTGAAAGTTTATGCTCGCGACATGGATGGATATCAGTTGCGTGGAAATGATGGAGAAGAAGAGGGCGCTTGCTATGAGTCTAATTGGCAGTGTGATCTTGGAGCTAAAGCAATTGTCGTTGTGTCTCCTGAATATGGAGCTTCCATCGAGAGTCTGACTGAAATCGTAGTTAAGGCAGAAAATGGAGAAGAGATGACATGGTCATGGAATGGAGAGGCTTATGTCACTGCCAAAGAGGAACGTGCCATTATCGGCTACCTCAACCTTCAGGATGGCGATGATGCTTCAGCAACTGAATTCCATTTCACCACATGGAGTGATGGCACTCCTATCAATCTGACAGCGCAAGGCGACTACGCAATCTACTTTGGTCCCGGTTGCTTTAACTTTGGTGAGCAATTTGAAGAAGCCAAGAGCAAGAGCCTTTACTCTATGTTCTCAATCACCGACAATGGCGATACTCCCGACGATCCCGTCGTAGATCCGGCTGAGCAGGAAGTATTCTTCTATACAAGCATCGATCCCGAAGATGGAGCTACTGTTGAAACTCTCGACGTTATAAAACTCTGGTATCCTGAAATGGTCAACACTATGGGTAAGGATGCTTATGTATATAATAAGGCTGACCAGTCGCTTGTATCTGATGCTCAGGTTTTGTATGACTGGGATGACGTGAATCTTATAAACATCGAACTTCTCGATCCTGTCACTAAGGCCGGTGAGTACGAAATTGTGATTCCAAGAGGAGCAATCTGTTCAGATGAATTCTTTAACACTGATGGAAAAGCAGGTATCTGCAATCCTGAAATCCGCCTTAATTATACAGTGAATCCTAATGGATCTGCCGATCCGCAGGAAGCTCTTGAATATGTAAGGGTATATCCGGAAATGGCTTCAGCGGTAGAATCACTTGACCAAATCGTTCTTACATTTGCAGAGGCTGTTACTTGCGACGACTTTACAGTAGAAGTTTATAGCGTAGCTCGTAACTTGATTGCTACAGGAAACGGTCGCACAGACTGGAGCGAACCTAACGTCATTGTGGTAGATTTCGATCAGCCTATCGTAGAAGAAGGAAAATACGAGGTTGTGATTCCACAGCATGTCATCATCAATGGTGAGTATTATGAAACTGACGGCAAGGCAGGTCTTTGCAATCCAGAATATCGTCTGTACTATACTGTAGTTCCTAACGGTCAAGTTGATCCTGTAGATCCTGCTCTCCAGGAAGTGTTCAACTATACTTCAGTTGATCCGGCATCAGGCTCTACTGTCAGCTCTCTCGATGTAATTAGGCTTTGGTTCCCGGATGTGCCGGTTTGCAATGGTTTTGACGCTTACCTTTACAAAGCAGATGCAGTAGGCATGGAAGATGGCATTGTAGCGACTGCATTCGTTCTCTTTGACTGGGATGATGATTTGATGGTCAATGCGACATTCAGCCAGCCTGTCACTGAAGATGGTGATTATGTATTTGTAATCCCGGCTCGTATGATTGGTGATGACGCTTTCCTCAGCTCAGATGGCAAGCAGGGTATCTGCAACCCGGAAATCCGCCTCAATTACACTGTCGGCAATGGTTCAGGCGTTGTGTCTGTAGCTGACGCAGTTGATTGTGATGTCTACGACCTGAATGGTCGCGTAGTGCTCCGCAAAGCTTCTGCTGCCGGTCTCAAGACTCTTTCTAAGGGTATCTATGTAGTTGGTGGCAAGAAGATGGTTGTCAAATAATCAATTCGATAATTAGACATTTAATATCCGGGGAGGACGTGAAACTCCTCTCCGGAACCAATAACAAAACAACCTTATCAGATATGAAGCAGATTTTTAGTATAAAGACTACGTTTATGGGCATCATGGCGGCTGTCAGCTTTTCGATGGCTGCTGAAGATGCGCCACGTATACTGACAGTCCAGCCTCTTTACGGAGGTGCACTTAACTCAATGTCGGCAAATGGACATTGGGCTGTAGGCGATGCTGTCAATCCCGGCAACAGTTCGTATATGGCGTTCCCGAGACTTGTCAATGCCACTACCGGCGAAGTAATAGAACTTTACAGCGAATCGGAAGGCATTCAGCAGACTCCAATGGGAGTATCTTGTGTCAGCAACGACGGCAAGACTGTAGGAGGCAGCTACTTAGGCTATCCCGGAGTGTGGAAGGAAGGCAAAGGGTGGTCGTCTCTCCCAATGCCTAAAGGAAGATATGATGGCGGCACTGTGTCCGGCATCACTCCCGATGGCAAATATGCAGTAGGGCGCGTAAGCATCGTATTGTTTCATGAATATCCTTGTATGTGGAATCTTGAGACAATGGAGCTTATCGAACTTCCAGGAATGATCACGTCGAATCCACGCTATAAGGATATGATAGAGCAGGGTGGCGATCCTGCAGAGTGGACCGATGCTGACCTCAATGTGCGTCTAAATGGAATCACTTCTGATGCCAATACAATTATTGGCACAGTCGATTTTGCATTCCCGGAAGCTTCTTGGGATTTTATATACCGTCGAGATGAAGGTAAATGGTATCCTATTGGCATGAAGTATGAGAATGGCCGCATGACTGCTCTCAACGATGAAATTGTCGGTGTCGGCGATTGTGTGCTTTCTGCCGATGGCTTAAGCATTGGAGGTCTGTGCTCTACAGTCTCTGAGACTTCTGTTCCTTTCACATGCTCCGTCTCCGATCCGGAAAATTTCAGTCTCTATGGTGAAGGCGACGGCTATGGAGTCTGGGCTATAGGAACGGATGGAGTGATATATGGCTCAACTCCTATTGGAACTCCTATCCGCAATTGGGCTGCCAAAGTAGGTAACTATTGGTATGACTGGAAGTCGGTCATCAAACAGCTTTATGGGATCGACTGGATGAACGATGTCACAAAAGATGAACAGGGTCTTTCAGGCACAGTCATGTCGGTTTCTGCAGATAATCTCAAGATCCTTTCTTGCGACTATGCCCAAGGATATTCGTATATCATATCCCTTCCCCGTCCGATGGCTGAGCTATGCAAAGATGTCGACCTTCTTGGCGACTACAAGGTCTCTCCTAAGAGTGGTGCTGAATTCTCGATGCTCCAGAAAGTTGTACTCGACATGGGTCGCCCTGTAGAGGTCGTTGGAGAAAAGACAAGTGTGAAGCTCGTCGACTCGGAAGGAAATGTGGCTCGCAGCTCAATCAACTTTGGAGTGCAAGCCGACAATAATAGAAGAGTTGAGGTTATCTTCCGCAATTATACCCTCGAGCCTGAAAAATCATATACTGTAACGATTCCGGCAGCTTCTATGTGTATCGCCGGAGATCCTGAACAGGTCAACAAGGAGATCACTATAAATTATCGTGGTCGTGAAGCCGGACCGGTGAAGCCCGTCACTTTCGCTCCTGACAATGGGGCAAGTGTAGCTCGAATCAATTTCACTACAAACCCGGTAGTCGTGACTTTCAATGCCTCTTTGAGTGCAGGTGAAAATCCGGAAATCAAGCTTATCCAGATTAAAGATGGAGTGGAAGAATATCTGTATCCGCTCAACGCTGCTATCACCGACCGCCAAGTTATGATTTATCCTGTCAGCGAGCAGCGTCTTGCTGAAGGCACTGACTATCGCATCGACTTTGGTGCAGGTGCGGTTTGCGACCTTTCGGGCGACGGCGCCAACGAAGCATTCTCTATCACTTACCATGGCAGCTATGTCCCGGAAATCGACTCTTCTTCTAATACTATCTTCAGAGAAGATTTTTCAAATGGCGTGTCTAATATGCTCCTATATGAAGGTGACCACAATACTCCTACCCAGGATATGCTCGATTGGGACTTCTTGGCTGAAGATCGTCCGTGGATTCCTGTCTATGATGATCTCGAAAATATCAACTTTGCTGCCGTTTCTCATTCAAGCTATGACCCGGCTGGCAAGTCAGACGACTGGATGGTCACTCCACAGCTCTATATCCCCGACGATAAGGCTACGCTGACATTCTTGTCGCAGAGCTATAAAAACTCCAAGAACGATATTTTGAAGGTTTATGTCTGGGAGAGTGATGATGTAGTGACAATTCTTACTCAGAATGTAGTAGATAAAATTCGCTACACCGGCGATCTCGTCTACAATCAGAAGCAAATTCCGGGCAAGAGTGAGGAACTCCTTGCCGACGACTGGACTCAAAATACTGTCGACCTCTCTAAATATGCAGGCAAGTTCATCTACATTGCATTTGTCAACGACAATCAGAATCAGTCTGCTATTTTTGTCGATGATATTGTCGTAAGCCGCGAGATGGCTGCAGTCATTAGCATCGATACTCCCAATACGTTATTGAAGCAAAAGGATGTCCGTATACGCGGTCGATTCGTTGTCATGAAAGAATTCGGCATCGATGGATATGAAATCACTCTTTCTGATGCTGACAACAACATATTAGGGACAATCAATTCCGACGAGAAACTTGAGAAAGGGGAGATGGCTTCATTCTCATTTGATAATCCGGTAGCTCTTGAAGAGGGTGCATCGCAGTCTTATATTGTTACGTTTACTTCCGGCTCGGAAACTATCAGCCTGAAGCATGACATCAACAATCTTCTTTTCGAGACTACAAAGAAGGTAGTGCTTGAAGAAATGACCGGCACCACTTGCCAGTTCTGTCCGCAGGGTATCATTGCCATAGAATATCTCCAGGAACTTTTCGACGAATTCTTCATCCCTGTAGCAATCCATAGCTACACAGGCGACCAATTTGGTGGAGCTGAGCATAATTCCTATTCATCATTCCTCGGACTCAGCGGCGCTCCTACAGGATGCATTGACCGCGGAGTAGTGGGCTCCCCGATGTATTATGACAAGTCTGATTATGTCTTCACTGCTCCCGATGGCAATACTTGGCTACAAAAGACTGAAGAGGCTATGAGTGAAATGGCATTGGCAGATGTAGATATAAAGGGTGCGCGCATCGATCAGGATAGTAAGAAAGTTTCGGTAGATGTGTCTGTGAACTCAGCGATCTCACGCTCTGATGCTAACATGAATGTATTTGCAATCTTGATGGAAGATGATCTTCTCGGATTCCAGACCAATGGCCTTTACACAACTGAGGCTGAGGGTCTTGGCGACTGGGGCAAGGGTGGCTCTAATTCCAAGGCACAGGTTCTCTGGTATTATGACGATGTAGTGCGTGGCACAAGCGCAACCGAGACCGGAGGTTTTTATACAGGATTCAATGGCCAGGGTGGATACGTGCCATCTGAAATCAAGGCCGGCGAACCCATTGACTTCACATTTGATTTCGCTCTTCCTTCCGGTATTGTCGATGTCAATAAGACTAAAGTTTGCGTCATGCTCCTTGATGCAAATACAGGAGAATATATCAACGCAGCAGTTTATAGCGACATTGCCACTGCAGTCGAGGGTATATTTGCAGAGGATGCTGAGAATGCAGATGTCGTTGACCTTGCCGGACGCATCGTAATCAGAAATGCATCTGTTGCTGACCTCTCAAGCCTGCAGCCGGGAATTTACATCCGCGGAGGCAAGAAATTTATCAAACATTGATGAATATTGAAGAATCAGCATATGTGACCTATGAAGCTACTTGCATCAAGGGCTTTCAGCCCGGATGAAGAAAGGGAAATAGATCTTGCCTACGATAAGCTGATACGCTCTTATGTAGAGAGCAGGCATCGTAGGAAAGTGGAACTTGTGGGCAAAGCATTCCGCTTTGCCCGCATGGCTCATCAGGGTTGCCGTCGGAATGACGGCAGCCCATATATTCTTCATGCCCTTGCCGTCGCTTTGATATGCAGCCGTGAACTTGGACTTGGATCTACCACTATTGTCTGCGCTTTGCTGCATGACATAGTGGAGCATTCCGACCGCAGCATCGAAGACATAGAGGCAAACTTTGGACATCAGATATCCTCGATAGTAGCCGGAATCAACAAGCTATCCGGCGGCATTTTCGGGCATGCGGCTGAGACTCAGGCTCTCAAGCTCCGCGACATGATGATGTCGATGAGCACCGACGTGCGTGTAATCCTTGTCAAGATGGCCGACCGCATGCACAATCTGCGCAATATCTCCACGCAGCGGCCCGAACGCCGGCGTCGAGTAGCCCGCGAATCTCTCTATGTGTATGCGCCCCTTGCCGAGCGTCTCGGACTCTTTACGATGAAGATGGAATTTGAAGACCTTGCATTTCATTGTGAAGATCCGGCAAATTATGAGATGGTCTGTGAGAAATTGGAGCAAACCGATGAGGTGAGGCAGCAGATAATAAGTGCTTTCGTGGCTCCATTGCGGAAAAGGCTTGAAGAAGAAGGGATCCGCTGCGAGATTAAGGCGAGAGTGAAGAGTGTCAATTCCATCTTCCGCAAGATGCAGAAGAAAGGGATTCCATTTGAGGAAGTCTTTGATGTCTATGCAGTGAGGGTGATATATGAGAATGAAGATGATGCCCTTGAAGAGCCTATAGCCATGCGCATAGCGGAAATTCTGCAAGAACACCATACCGTGCATCCCGACCGGACTCGCGATTGGCTGCACAGCCCTAAAGAGAATGGCTACCGCGCCTTGCATCTGACATTGCGGGATGAGTCGGGACGCTGGACCGAAGTGCAGATACGCAGCCGCAAGATGGATGATATAGCCGAGCTTGGCTATGCCGCCCACTGGAAATATAAGGATGGGGTGCAGACCGATACTGAGCGCCTTGACAATCTTGTGAATTCAGTGAAGGAGATTCTTGCCAATCCTGAGCCCAATGCAGTGGATTTTCTTGATTCGCTCCGCTTTAATATTTTCGCCAAGCAGATTTATGTGTTCACTCCGGATGGCAACCTTGTCGGGATTCCGACCGGGGCAACTGTGCTCGACATGGCGTATGCAGTAGATGAAAATCTTGGCGACCATTGCATCGGGGGGAAAATCAATCGCCGTCTTGTCAATCCGGACTATCCTCTTGAGAGCGGGGATTTGGTGGAGATAATCACTGTCAAGTGTGTGTCTCCTGAAGAAAAATGGCTTGGACAGTGTGTCACTGCTCATGCGAGAAATATCATAAAGTCAAAATTATGAAAGCAAACGACCTCATTTCAAACGCAACGATCCTTAAGATCGCCGTCGCCCTTACCGCTTCAGTGATAGTGCTTCTGCTCATCATGAAAAGCGACCATCAGAATTTCAGTTATGAGCTTAACCAGCCATGGCGCTATCCGCTTCTGACTGCAGAATTCGATACCCCCGTCATGCGCGACTCGGTGTCGGCTCAGCTGATGCGCGACAGTATCGACAAGGCGTTTATCCCGTTTGTGATCCGCGACTATAGAGTGGCTGCCAGAAGTGTGGATAGATTTGTCAAGATAATAGGCAACTATGTCAGTGCGTCAGAGGCCGCTTTCCTTGGAAAAAAGCTGAATGAAGTCTATAGCCGGGGAGTGGTCAGTGCCGAACTTTATGACAAGATTCATTCGTTTACCCATAATCAACTTAGAGTGAGCGATGAGTCGGAAGATATGAACGCAGTGAAGGTCATAGATGCATCAGGAATGATGTCGCCCAATATGGCCTATCGGGCTGTAGACTCTGCATATGTGGCAGCCAAGTCGACTCCTACTCATGAGGCGAGGCTAAGCACAGACGTGGCAAAGGCTCTCAATGCGAGCTTGGTGCCCAATATAGTGATAGATTCAGTGTCCGACACCAGATTCAGGGGTCAGGAATACCTTAATGTCAATTCAGCCCTCGGCGTCATTAAGAAAGGGCAGAGGATAGTAGACCGCGGGGATATCATAGATGCCCAGATTTATACTAACCTCAACAATTATATAGATATGCTCAACAAGACAGAATCTGAGACTCTGTCGAAGAAATTTTTTACATTCGCGCAGGCTGTCTATATATTGATGCTCTTTGCATTGCTGTATCTATTTCTCGCCTTATATAGAAGAGCTCTTTTTGATGACTTCAAGATAGTCACATTCATAGTCACTCTCATCACATTCTTCGTGGTCATTGCCATAGAGACTACAGAGGTCTTCAACAATGGACTTTTCTTGATTCCCTTTGCCGGAGTGCCAATTATCATCACGGTCTTCACAGATGCGCGGACAGCAATATTCTCGCATCTTATATGCATTCTGATGACAGCGCTTGCAGCTCCATTCCAGTTCCAATTCGTAGTGATACAGTTGGTGGTCGGGATAAGCGCCACGCTCAGCATCCATCATCTTGCAAGAAGAAGCCAACTGCTGCGCACGGCTCTAATCTCATTCGTGCTTTATAATATATGCTACGCGATAATGCTGACACTCTCAGAAGGCACGATAGCTTCCTATTCATTGCGAATGGTGGGGATATTCGGCATCAACTGTGTGCTGCTATCCTTCGCCTATCTGCTGATACTCGTAGTGGAAAAGTTGTTTGGGTTCACTTCTACTGTGACACTTGTAGAGCTGAGCGATATCAACAGTCCGATATTGCGCCATTTGGCGGAAGTGGCACCGGGCACTTTCCAACATTCAATGCAGGTCTCCACTCTTGCAGCTGAGGCAGCAAGGGCAATCGGTGCGAACTCAACTCTTGTGCGTACCGGTGCGCTCTACCATGACATAGGCAAAAGTGAATCGCCGATATTCTTTACTGAGAATCAGCATGGCGTCAATCCTCATGCCGGACTCGACCCGGAGACAAGCGCGAGAAAGATTATCAGCCATGTCACCGAGGGACTCTCTATAGCCTCTCGCGAAAAACTTCCGCAGGTGATCAAAGATTTTATCACAGAGCATCACGGCAAGGGAGTGGCGAAGTATTTCTATAACACAGCCGTCAATGCCAGCCCGGATGGGAAGGTCGATAAGAGTGCCTTTGAATATCCCGGCCCTAACCCGAGGAGCAAGGAGACTACTATCCTCATGATGGCAGATGCCATTGAGGCGGCTTCGCGTTCGCTCAAAGACTATAGTCCACAATCGATCAATGCTCTTGTAGATAAGATCATAGATGCCCAAATGGCTGATGGCCTCTACAAGGAATCTCCTATCAACTTCAGGGATATAAGCATCATCAAGGATACCTTCAAGAAGAGACTCGCCACAATCTACCATTCACGCATCGAATATCCTGAAATCAAAAAAAGGGATATCCAGCATGAACAACAAAATCATTAAAATCTCGTTAATTAAATAGGGACGTGATTCTTGGCGTTCCGACTTGACAATATGACGGATTTGAATTTTTCTACGAATAAAGATACAAATGTAGATAATCACGGCAACATTTCCGATAGATGTTGGCGCGTTTGCCTATGGATGTGCGTGATGGTCGTAA
>CAMWLX010000058.1 GCA_947175225.1 uncultured Porphyromonadaceae bacterium | reverse complement strand
CGAAAACCTGACGAAATATTAATAAAAAAATAAGTTTAAACAACTTCAATAAAAATATATTATAATGGCAAACATTGAGTGTAAAGTTGACAATTTTTGGAAAATCTAAAAAAAAAGGAGTTCTTTTTTGATTTTTAAATATTTTTTAATAACTTTGCATTCGCATGGCGCAGACTTAATCCAATTGTGGATTAGGGATGGCTACGCAGATATATATAGAGCGTTTATCAAACGCTTATTCTTGGCTTCTTGAAATCTGGCAGTTTCAACATCTAAGTCAAGGATGAGGCAACGATAGGCGCCTCATTGGGTATGATACCAATCAAAGAGTGCGCAATCGCGTACTCCATAGTTGTCATATCATACAGCGTGAGGCTCCCCGTTGCTCGTCCTACTTAGATGGGCAGCCAGAGCCTCAAGAAGCGGGATGAGTGACAGGTACAGACTCTCACGCTCTTTTTGTTTTCCCCCGTCGGGAGTTTAACTCACTGAGGTGTCAAGCTCCTTTTAGGAAATAAAATTGTGTATTTGCCAAAGTTTTAACTATTTTGCTTACAGTTCAATTTCTATATTTGAAATCTGTAGTTTCTTGCTTTAAGCAGTAATTTTTAAGACTTGCATAACTGTTTGATGTTTAATAACTAACTTAATATTGGAAACATGAATAATAGCTACCTTAGCTTGCTTGTCGCACTGGCTGCCCTTGGAAGCCAGTCTCAAGCCGACGCAAGAAACGTCTTGCTGCCATTTGGCAATTTTTCTCATGAACCTTGGGATGCAAACTATCTTTTTTTAGATAGAGAGGTCATGAAGGACCACTCTGACTTCACTACCGCTCCTGGTGAAGATTGGTTTCTTAGGGAATTCGATGATACATCATGGAAAAAGATAGAAGGTCCGGTAAGCACAGAAACCGGGGCTCCATCTTACTATAATAGTATATGGGAAGGGGAATACGGCGCGTCGTATATTCGTCGTCATTTCACTGTCAGTGATCCATTGGCTTTTCAAGAAGTTATTCTTTACACTATTCATGATGACGATATGGTAGTGTACCTGAATGGAGAAAAGATATATAGTAATGGCTCAGTCATAAACGAGAATTCTACGAGCATGACAACCATACTCAACGAGGATGTAAAGTCTATCATAGTTGAAGGTGATAATGTCATCGCTGTCAGTGTCTATGATCGCGGAGGATCAGTTGCTTTCGCCGATTTCGGAATTTATGGCTATAATCTAAAAAACGGTGCTTTTGAATATTCTGGTGTATGGAAAGGTTCTTTTGACCGCAGTTCCTATTCCGGTAATACCTTTGCATACGGATATGGAATGAATTTTGTATGTCAGCAGGAACTTGAGAATATGCCTATGGGTTTATATCGCCTATCCGCTAATGCCTGCGGTGTGGAGTACTATAATGACTTCAATCAGGCTTGGGCGCACAGAGAGGATGAAGTTCCCAGCCACTTATTCATAGGAAGTCATGAGGCAGCCATACCTTCGGCTTTTTCAGAGCCATCGATTGATCGGGGTGACTATAAATGGGAAGTAGGTGGTCAATATGTTCCCAACACTCCTCAGGGCGCTTCGAAAGTCCTTAACCAAAACACTTATTTTTGCGATGTATGGGGTGTCTATGATCCGACCGTAGATGGAGAGACACTTACTTTAGGAGTCAAAAGTGTGGCCGCTTCCGATATAAAACGTTGGGCAGTTTGGGATAATCTGGACCTTGAATACTTTTCAGAAAAGCAGGTTGATGCTTTGCTTAAAGACATTGTCGATAAGCTGCCGGAGTTGGAGAAGAGTCATCTTGATGCCGATCTTCTCAATAATGTCAAATATCTGATCAGTCAAATAGATGTAGATAAGGATTTCCTGACAAAAGCAAATCTATTCTCTGAAATTATCAAGTTGGATCGTCCTATAAGGAAAAGTATTGACGCATACGCTCGTCTTGCTTATGCCAATTCAAAACTTAAGGAAGCCATTGACGCTGCCAACGATAGGACTTCCCCGGCGACCGTAGCGAAGGCCAATATACTATGCGATGCAATATCAGATGCTTATGAATCCGGCAATTATGTAATTGACATAATCGACGCTCGTATCGCAGAGATTAATTATATGATACGATGTCTTGGGTATACCTATGTAGATATTGTAGTAGATGTGCCAGGTGCTATGGGTGACTCGATCCTAAAAAAAGTTGAGAATTTCGTTGATGTGGAAAGTATAAGAATCTCTGGAACCCTCAATTCTGAAGATATAGCTAACATCAAAACGCGTCTTACTTCGCTGAGGGAAATCGATCTTACGGAGGTCGACATGAAAGAGCTTCCCGCTGAATTCTTCTACCGAAGGTCTTCTTTGGAATCGATAATACTCCCTCGTTCCGTCGCATCTATCGGAGATAGGGCTATGTATCAATGTTATGGCCTTATCAATATTGCTTTTCCATCAACTCTTCAATCAATAGGTGGTCAGGCGTTTTATGAATGTAGATCATTAGTCGACATTCAACTCCCTGAAGGCCTTAGTTCTCTGGGCACATATGCGTTTTATAATTGCACCTCACTCAAGCATGTGGAATTACCTTCTACTCTGAAGACAATTTCCGAGTACGCATTTTACAATAATTCCAATCTTAAAAGTTTGGATTTTAAGGATGGTCTTACTCATATCAATAACTCTGCGTTTAGTAATTGTCAGAGTATAGAGTCATTAAATTTCCCCTCTACGTTATATTATATTGGGAAAGATGCTTTTCTCTATAATAGGTCTTTGCATTCCATTGATTTTAATGAAGGACTGTTCCAGATTGCTGATAATGCATTCTACGATTGCGATGCGCTTACGGAAGTGACACTCCCGAGTACTCTTGTGCTCGCCAATGAGTCTCCGTTTGATTATTGCGATAACCTCGTGAAAGTAACATGTCTTTCAATTGAACCTCCTTATATGACCGATCAGATTCCATACGGTTTAGGGATGGATGGTCGTGAGCTATATGTGCCTGAACTATCTTTAAATCTATATAAGCAGACTGCCGGATGGGATAGATTCCCTACCATTAAACCGATTGACTATCTCCCTGAGAACATTACAGTACTCGGCAATGTGCGTTTGACCTTACCCGAAAATATACCTGCCGACTATAAGCCAAATGTCAACCTTATACATGACTCCAAGGGAGGATACTATTCCAACTATGGCAGTCTCACAGTCAATGGTGCCGGGACGCTTTCAATTGCAGACTTCTCGATGGGATGGGATCCATCTGATCAGTATTCTTATGGAGACAACATCTATAATGGAGCGATGTTACAGCATTTCAATTCACTGTTGAATAATTCTCACCTACGCGCTGACAATGTGGCGATTGAAATGTTTCCTCATAACGATCGTTGGAGTTTTATAACATTCCCATTCGATGTCAATATATCTGACATTGAGTCTATCCGTACTGGCTCTACAAGTTTTGCCATTCGTAAATATGACGGAGCTAAACGTGCAGCAGGTGAGACCGCTGAGACTTGGGTAAAAGTAAAGGATGATGAAACGTTAAATGCAGGAGAAGGTTATATCATACAGACAAGTCGCTATATAGGTAACAGCTCTCAGAATTGGAGCGGACTCAAGTTTAAAGCCGTGAATAATGGTAATAAAAACAATATATTCATTTCTGAAGATGCCGAAGTAATGCTAAAGGAATATGTTGCTGAATTCGCTCATAATCGTAGCTGGAATCTTATTGGTAATCCTTATGCCTGTTATTATGATACCCGTTTCATGGACTTTTCGGCACCTTTGACTGTTTGGAATATGGGAAACAACACTTATTCCGCTGTCAGCCCTATTGATGATTCTTACATCCTATGTCCCGGCGAAGCGTTCTTCGTTCAGAGTCCTGTTGACGATCCAAAGATAACCTTCCGCAAAGAGGGACGTCAGACTAACCGCGTAGCAAGAACTATAGAAAATGCACCGAGAAAAGTCAGAGATGCGGGAGGTTTCGACAACACTCGTGTGAAATTCAACTTCTTAATCACTGATGGCAAATTCACCGATCGTACGAGAATTGTTCTCAATGAAAGAGCTGCATTGGATTATGAACAGGATAAGGACGCTGGAAAATTCAGAAGTTCCGATAATACTATCCCTCAGATTTTCACATACGCTGCAGGTATAGAATATGCGATAAACGAACGTCCTATCGATAATGCTGCCGTAGTGTTGGGTATTCATGCGGGAATTGATGGTTTATACAGTATTGCCCTTTCTGAAGATGTAGAGGACTATAAAGTGGTGTTGGAGGATACATTTACAAGCGAAAAGATTTATCTTTCAGAGGATAAGCCTTATTCCTTCAATTCCGAAAAGGGTGACTTCAACGATAGGTTCTATATCCGTTTTGTTTCAGGAAATTCTTCTGTAGATGCAATTAAAATGATGGAACATGAAAAAGACGATATATTCTCAATAGACGGTGTTAAGGTGGCGGACCCTCTCAAAGGGGAAATATATATCATCAATGGCAAAAAAGTCATTTTCAATAACTAAACTGCAACTTCATGAAGCGTGTATCAAGTTTTATATTGATGTGCCTTTTGCAGATACTGACAGTGGCCGCTTCCCCATTCAACTTGAAGGTGGAAGTGGCTCCTGCCGGCGCTGCCACGCCTAATACGCAAGGAGGTACTTATGAAGAGGGTGAGGTGCTCTCCCTAAGGCTCAGCACCCACACTGGCTTTATTTTTAAAGGATGGTATGTCAATGAGGATGTAGTGTCTTCTACTGTCAATTTCAATTATACCATGCCTTCGTACGATGTTTGTCTTAAGGCTATATTTGAGTATGATCCGGATGTCCCGGCTAATCCCGCCATGCCTGACACCACGACTTATTTCTCTTTGACTGCCACTCCATCACCCATGGAGGCCGCAAAGCTGAATTTGTATGAAGGGAAATATCCAGTCGGTGCATCTATTAACATGAGAAGTAACGGTAGGACAGGATATGTGTTTGACGGATGGCAAAACGATAGAGGAGAAACTTTATCCTCTTCCTCATCATTCAATTTTAACATGCCTGCTCAAGATACTCATCTTACAGCTATCTATCATTATGATCCTACCCCTCCGTCTAATCCGGAGCAAACAAAAAATCGGTATTCTCTGACTGTGGAAGCCTCTCCTGCCGGAGCAGGTAGATTCAGTTGTTCCTCCGATAAAGTGGCTTCGGGAGAAGAATATAATGTTTATGCCTATCCATCATCAGGATACAGATTCAAGGGTTGGATTGTAAACGGAGTGGCTCAGGAAGAAACCTCCACAACTTACCGAGGCGTAATGACCGAATCCGGGGCACAAGTGATAGGATTATTCGAATTCGATCCTACCCCTCCGGCTAATCCGGGCACAAACCACTATAATCCGACTACAGGGCAGACAATCATAGATGATTTTAGTCCAGGTTATCTATATGATGCCCTCCAATATAGAGTGGGATGGGATAATTTCAGTAAGGTCAGTAGTCTGATTGTAAAAGGTCAGATGAATTCGGGAGATTTTGGCATCCTGAGTTATCTCAATAACGCTGCTACGATTGACTTGTCAAGGGTAGGAGGAATTACATTAGTTCCTGGATATGCATTCAATGAATTGGCTGCTGCAAGTATCCTATTGCCTTCCACCATTGGAGAAATCGGCAAGTATGCATTTCAGAACTGTAAAAATCTTACCTCTGTCACACTCTATTCCCTAAATCCTCCTACTTGTACATCATATACATTCGGTAATTTTCCCAATAAGGATAACTGTTCTGTATATGTACCACGAGAGGCCATGGAACTTTATGCAAATGCTGATTATTGGAAAGATTTCACTATCCTGCCTATAATGACGGATGCACATGTGCTCCAGGTGAATCTTCCGGAAGACGCTGCCGACGGTCGCTATAAGCATAACTCCATTGAGATAGTCAATCAGAGTTCGGGAGTGCGCCAGAAGTACGTAATATCCGATCGATTAGTCTATACTTTCAATAATCTTCAGAAAGACGAGCAGTATAATGTATATATGCTTTCGCAGTCAGGTTTGGAGATTGGAAGGATAGAAAACGTCGTCATTCCTAACGATGATATTGAAGTTACTTTTGAAGACCTGAAGACGCTGCATACCGCCGTGGCCAAAGTTATGACACCGGATGGATCGGATGTAACGTCGCAGGTGAACGTAGAATGGCTGAAGCCTCTCGAGGACGGAACTGCCACATATTTGCGTAAGGCTACTTCCATCAGTGAGATACCGGAAGGGGAGCAGCTTCTTTGCCGTATAGAGCTTGACAGCAAGCTTGGGATGGTCTATGTGAATCCTGAGGATGTGGCATTCACTGTCAGTGGTAGTGACAATAACTGTATTGTCAATCTTGTGCCGTTCCGTATGATCGGGCTTTCCGGTATTGTTGTAGATGGCGATGGCTCGGCCTTGTCAGGTGCTTCTGTATCGGCAAGTCAGATGCTCAACGGTAAGTATTCTAAGACATGTACGGCTAAGACAGACCGAAAAGGTGAGTGGAAAATCAATGTGTTTGATGCTCCTCAAACTAACCTCACCTTCGCTGCATCGGAATGTGTGAATGTAAATGATACCATCGGAGCATTTGATTCTGGCATCGTATCATTTGACTGGGGCAAGACCATCATGAAATCAATTGTGGGGGCTCGCGTTTCGTATGGTTTCACCTATCATGCCGCCGGTGAAGAGAATGTCGAGACATATTATCCGGACTATCAGAATGTGGCTATCAGCGTCTATAACGAGACTCAGGATCGTCCGCATAATGAGGTATCGGTACAGTATCCGCTGCTCGCAGTGCTTGATGAGAATATCAATGCAGGTGATAAGTTGAAACTGACCGCTACTTCCAAGGCCGGTGCTTTCAATCCGATTGTCGAGACAGTGACAATAGGTGATGATCAGCGTGCTGAAGTTACGTTTGATATTGTAGGCAAGGGTGGCATCCAGGCATCTTTTGAGATGACTGAGAATCCTGCCGTGACGGCTATGCTCTATTCCGATAAGGGAGAATTAGTCAAGAAGCAGACTTACTCCGAAGCTAAGACCACCTTTACAGGACTTGACGCCGGCAACTATACTCTTGTCAGCATGGGACAGTCAGATCTGATGAACTCCATCCTTCGTTTAGCCAACTTCGCTGAGATCGGTCTAACCGAAGGTAAGGATTATGTCGTTAATTCCGTGATGGTAGAGAGTGGCATACTGACAGAAGTCAAGAATCAGGAGATCCCGGCATTTGACGAAAGCGTCTTCTACTACACCAATTCCACTACAAACTTCTCCACGAACAAGAGCAGTATCACGACGGGCAACTACCTGACCCTTCGCGCGGCCATCGACTTCAAGGGTGTGTATAAAAACGATATCAGTAATGTCGCTCTTGTTGTTGACCTTCCGGAAGCGTGTGACTTTGTGGAGCAGTCTGTAATCCAGGGCCCGAATCTGTTGCCGTATACTCTTGACAATAATCGATTGACTATACAACTTGGTGATAATTATCAGAACCAGACGAGATTCTGCGTGGTTCCGACATCTGGAGGCTCATTCAATGCTTCGGCTTCGATTATCTTCGACTATAATGGGAAGAGTATTACCCAGCCCATTGGCTCTGCCATGTCTTCAATAAAGGATATTGAGATAACAGTTCCGAGTGTGATAGCATCTCCGATAATACCTGTCAGAGGAGTTGGAAGAGGAGGTTCTGTAGTAAAAGTATTTGCTGATGGTCTTCAGATTGGAGAAACAAAAATTCTTGCCAACGGAACATGGCATATGGATTGTCCTTTGGTGAATCCTTGTAATCTGAAGAAGTTCACCCTTGAAGCATTTATAACTACACCAGACGGCGTAGATCTACGAACCGCGTCAAAAACAGTAGTTTATGATAAAAATGTCATATATGCTAAGACTGTCACTATGACATTTTATAATGGATGGTTGAAAAAGAATGTGGATGTAGTTTTTGACTTTGAAACCAAAACTACGAGTGCGTCTTCATATATGTTCTATACGACAACCAATCTAACCTTTATTGCAGATCTTAGTCAAAATTCATCCGATATTGTGTCATCGGTGAATTTATATGTATTCACGGATAAAAATGAAAAACGTGAAATAAGTCTTTCGTATGACGAAACTCTCGATAAATGGATTGGAACGAGCCAATTCTCATCAGATAATCTGCCCATAAACATGGGTATCAGTATAAATGGAGCGTCTCCTATTCAGCATGACAGATCATTGATGAGTGAGATATCAGGAGACTGGAAGAATAAGCGTGAAGAGGCAACGGATATACTTAATACAATAGAACAGGAAGAGCAATACGAAAAGGAGCAGGAGCAAGTAATTGATTCAGAAATAAAGAAAAATAAAGAAATAATCGGAGAATTGTTGTCTGCACTCGAGACTGGCATAGATGAAAATTCAGTCAACGAATATTATTCTAAGATCGGAATCGATACCACTCAAATCATGACCGATATCCCGGAAAATGCCGATATGGACTGGTTGAATGGCATTTTGGATAAAGGGGACGTAATCGTTGCTACTGCCCTAAAAACGGGTATGAGTGAAGAAGAGTATCAGTCATTGTTATTTCAAAGCGAAGCCGTTCTTGCCGATGAATCTGTAATTGACGCAAAATTGGCATTTTCTTCAATCATTCAGGAAAGGATTGATCTGATGAATGATTCCGATGTGGAATTTTCATTCTACCAAATAGATTTATCTGAATTGTCTGATGATATCATTGTTGGATGTGATACTACTTCAATGTTGATGACAGATGGTCCTGATGTGTTGTTTTTAATAAACGAAGAGAAGGGTGTGACTGTCATAGCGGATGAATATAATAATACTGCTACAGTTATAATCAACCATGAGGTTGCTTCTAGTGTAAGGGCATATGTACGCAAAGCCCGTAAGAAAAATGATTTTGTGGCGGCAATGGAAGAGGCCTCCAAAGAGGCGAATAACTTGTATAATAGCCTTATTTCGTTTTTCTTAGGAGCAATTGACGAAGTGAACACAAAGATTAACAATTTAAAAGGAGTAATTTCGAATATAGAACTAAAGCAGACTGAGGTGCTGGGCCAAAGTGCCGGTACAAAGATGCAGATACAAGATGTCGAAGTCCAATTGCGTACACTGAAAAATCAGAAAGTCGTAGATTTAAATGAATATCAAAGAATCAAAAATCAAATAGCGGATTTGACGGCGCAACGCCAAAGCCTGTTGAAGGAGTATAATCGTCTTGGTGAGCTTAACAAAGGTTTGACCAAGCAATTAAATAAAATGCGTCCTCTCTTGACAGGTTCAATTGTTATCCTCGGTCAACTCAATGAACTTAAAGGAATAGTTCAGGGAATAATTGACTTCGTATCTCATGCTGCAACTGCTATTCAAGATCATAATCGATGGCATTCTTTGATTAATGCTATAGAACCTTGTGAAGGAGATGCGGCAAAAGCAAGTCGTCTAAAAGTGAATTGCGAAAATGACTGGTCGGATTTAGCATGGTCCAAAGGTTACTATCCTTCAATCGCATTTACTGGAATTGCTACAACTGTAAATGGTATTCTTTTTGCGAGAAAAGACCTGAGATGGCTTGTAGGATTCATCGGCGGTATAATAACCAACTTCCTTGACAACACTGCGAGTGTGATGTTTGATAATGCAACGAGCGCCTCGGCTCAATGGTATCCTAAACGTTACGCAGAGTATCAGAATTTGAAGTGCGAGAAACGAAAAGAACCCAAACCGACTCCCCCAAAAAAAGATTGGCCAAGAAATGACGGAAATAATAATGGCAATGACGGTAATGATGATAATAATAACGGTGGAGACTTTGATCCGATAAATCCGATTCATGACCCGTCGGGATACGTGTATGAGGCGGTTCTGGCCAACCGTGTTGAAGGCGTTCAGACTACCATCTACTACAAGGAAACTAAGGAGGATATGTACGGGGATCCGTATGAGGAAATCGTCCTTTGGGATGCTGAGGAGTATGCTCAGAAGAATCCGCTCTTCACAGACGAAAACGGTATGTATCAATGGGACGTTCCGCAGGGACTATGGCAAGTGAAGTTTGAGAAGGACGGTTATGCAACCGCTTATAGCGAATGGCTACCAGTGCCTCCTCCGCAGCTTGAGGTAAATATCGGTATTGTGCAAAACAAGCAGCCGGAAGTCATCGATGCACGTGCATACGAAGATGGCATAGAAGTACAGTTTGACAAATATATGGATCTGTCGACGCTGAACACTTCCAACATCTACGTCACTGCCAATGGCGAGAAACTGAACGGTGAGGTAACTATGGTTGATTCAGCTCTTGCGGACGAATATGCAAGTGAAAATGACGCGAACGCTACTCGCTATGCATCGCGTGTACGCTTCGTACCGGAAGAGAAACTCAGTACAACTACAGGTGAGATCCGTCTGACCGTGAGCCGCAATGTCCTTTCTTACGCAGGTATTCCGATGACTGGGACCTACAGTCAGACTCTTGATGTAGAGAAAGAGGTGAAGGCGATAGTTGCCGATGATGTGAAAGTGCTTTACGGTGGAGAGAAGGAAGTGACAATATCTGTCATTCCTTTCGAAGCTGCTGTAAACCGCAAACTCCACATCGCGCTCTCTTCTGACCTGATTGCTTCAATAGACAAGACGGAAGCCGTGCTTGACGAAGAGGGCAAGGCTACAATCATTGTCAAGGGTGATCTTCCGGGTCGCTGTCAGTTGACATTCTCAATAGACGATGTGACTGAGACAGGTGACTGCACAGTGGATGTCGTGACCGAGATTATTACGGCGGAAGCTCCGAAATCTTCACGCGCAAGCGGAACCGCAGTTTATCGCGGAACGAAGATTGAACTGACAACCGAGTCGAAAGACGCGACCATCTACTTCACGACTGACGGTTCTTGTCCATGTGACGAAAACGGAACCCGCAGGAAATATACGGTGCCCATCGTAATCAACGAGGACACTAAGATACTTGCTATGACATCCGTCGGCAACGGAGACGATGACATATCGGAAATCGTAGAGTTCAACTATACGCTTAAACGTACGGACATGGATTTCCAGATGGAAGAAGGTTGGACGTGGATCTCGCACTGCTTCGACAATTCGATATCTCCGGCAACGTTGGCTGAAGAAGGAGATATTCGTAGAGTGATCGGTAGTGCAGGTGAGGCCATCTTTGATCCTCAAGAAGGATTTACCGGGACACTTACCGGATTGGCAGCTGCAGAAAGCTACCGTGTGGAGACTGTCTCAGCGACATCAAGAAAGAGGATCAGCGATATTGCTTGGAATCCGACAAATCCGATAGCCATAGGTAAGGGCTGGAATTGGCTTGGATATCCATTGGGACAGACGATGGCGGTAAACGAGGCATTAGCTTCAACTGATGCGGATGCACTCGATGTGATTGTCGGTCAGGATGGCTTTGCGCAATATGACGGAGAGAAATGGATCGGTACGTTGGAGACCATGCAGCCAGGAAAGGGATATATGTATCTTAGCAATACTGATAAGAAATTGATATACAATACCGCGATAGTGTCGACAGCCGCAGCTAAATCCATAGCCGGAATATTCGGTAAGGCTCCGCTTGTGGTGGATATACACAAATACTGCATGGTGATGCCAGTGGTGGCAAATGTATGCAGTCTTGATGGTACACCACTTGATAATTCCAACTACCAGGTAGCGGCATTCTGCGGAAGTGAATGCCGAGGAGTCGGAAAGGTCATTGACGGACGTGTCATGATGAACGTCTATGGCGAGACTGATGACAGTATCTCGTTTAAAGTGACTGATACCGAGGGTGTGGACTTCTATCACGACGATGAGGCACTGACATTCAGCGAGACAGTAATAGGCGATCTCTTCAATCCATATCCTATTACGGTCAAGGATACCGACGGAGTAGAGACCATAGAGGCAGACAGTCCTATAAAGGTGATGTTTGAAGGGGAGATGCTCCTCATCAAAGGTGTTTCGGCTGATGATGTTCGTTATGTGGAGGTCTATGACATCCAAGGTCAGAAACTCATGCATGAGACTCGTGTGCCAGAATCAGGAATAAAGGTTCAGTCCTTGACCGACGGCATCTATGTAGTGATCGTTAACGCCAACGGAGATTATTCATATCATAAGATAGTGAAATGATTTTAGCTTAACAATAAAGTTAGAGGGGAACGGATTAGTCGGTTCCTCTCTAACTTTATTAGTTCATGATACATAAATAATGCGTAAAATATACG
>CAMWLX010000057.1 GCA_947175225.1 uncultured Porphyromonadaceae bacterium | reverse complement strand
CCCGACTTATCGCTTGATATAAGCACTGGGTTCTCCCCCGAACCAAAAACCCGTAAATAAACAATCGGTCTTAACTGGGCCTTTACCTTCTGACCGAATCCCGATACTCTCTGTTTTATTAATTATGCATAATGCATCATGAACTATGCATTAAGAATTTAAAATTATAAACATGCGCAAAACCATATTTCTAACATTAGCATTACTTTCATCATCCATAGGCATTTCTTTCGCTGCAAATCCTAAAAATCCCAACGTGATGGATCTCAAGAACTCCATCACCGACGACGCTGTCGTCTTTCCGGAGACTTTCGAACAAGATACTCAAAAGCTGCTCGAAGGCTGGTTTTTGCGCAACTATACCGCTACCGACGACAGCTACTCCAGTAAGAAAGACAACGACACGCCCGATGCAGTGATAAAGCAGCGACTCTACTCTATGCCGACTGTCATTGAAATGCCTTTCAATTCAATAGTCAGGCAGTATATCGACCGATATACAAAAAACGGTCGTCCTCAACTGGCAGCCATACTCGGGCTAAGTTTCTACTATATGCCTATTTTCGAGCAAGCTCTTGAGGAACTCGGACTCCCACAAGAATTGAAATATGTCCCTGTCATTGAGTCGGCTCTCGACCCCAACGCTGTCAGCAAGCATGGTGCCACAGGTCTTTGGCAACTAATGCTCGCCACTGGAAAAGGACTTGGACTCGAATGCAATAGCCTTGTAGATGAGCGCCGGGACCCTTACGCATCTTCTAAGGCAGCTGCCGAGCTGCTAAAGCAACTTTACGACAGTTATGGCGACTGGAGCCTTGCAATCGCTGCCTACAATTGCGGTCCCAGCACAGTCAACAAGGCTATCAGGCGTGCCGGAGGAGACACTTCCAAAGCTGATTTCTGGAGAATTTATCCGTATCTCCCGGAAGAAACCCGCGGCTACGTCCCAATGTTTATCGCAGCTAACTATGTGATGACATACTATCCCAAACATAATATCAACCCTGTGCTCCCTACAAAGCCTCTCGTCACTGACACTGTCGGCGTTTCGGAACGTATCCACTTCGACCAGATTGAGGCTGTGCTCGCTATTCCCAAAGAAGAACTCCGCATTCTCAATCCCCAATATCGTGAGGATGTGATTCCAGGCACTCCGGAACGCCCCTATATGCTTGTATTGCCTTCTAAGCAGATACATGCCTTTATTATGAGCCACGACCAAATTGTAGCATATCAGGCTGACAAATACCGCCGCCGCACATCTGTAGAGCCCGGAATGACAACCGAATCCGAACCTTTGCTTGCATCTGACAACGAGGTTGCACAAGACACTGAGGATTTCTCTGTTTTGCCCGCTTCATCCACTACTGTTTCTCACAAGGTGGTCTCCGGCGAGACTTTAACGTCCATCGCAGCTAAATATGGAGTCCAAGTAGCCGACATCAGAAGCGCCAACAATCTCCGCCGAAATGCAGTCAGAGTAGGACAAGTGCTGACTATCAATGGGGTTGCTCCGGATAAGGCAGCCACTGCCAGAGAAGAGGCTACTGCAAATATGATTTCTTCTTCAAATGCAGCGGCGCAAGCTTCCCAATCTACCCGTCAGCAAACACAGGCCCAACAAAAGGCTGCCGCATCTTCTTCTAAGACCACTAAGAAGACAGATAAGGCTACTGCATCAACAAAGGGCTCATCAAAGAGCACTGCAAAAGAGAGTGCTGCCAAGAAATCAAAGGCTACGACACATACCATCAAGAACGGTGAAAACCTTGGGCGCATAGCCAAGAAGTATGGAGTCACTGTCGAAGAAATAAAGAAAGCCAATGGCATGAAGAGCGACGCCATACGCGCCGGCGCTCAGCTTAAGATTCCAGCTAAAAAGAAATAAGTTTCGACATGAAAGACTTCTTTCGATTCCTACGTCGCTTTGCCCGCCCATATGTAGGCACTCTGTCGCTCAGCGTAATCTTCAATCTGCTGAATGGAGTGATGACTGTGTTTTCTTTCGCTTTCATCATCCCTATCTTGCAGGTGATATTTGGTTTGCAACGGGGTGAATACTATTTCAAGCCCTGGAATTCCCCCGACCTCATAGATACAGTCACCAACAATTTCTACTATTTCACGGGCCACATAATCGAGACTCAGGGCACATCACGGGCTCTTGCCTACCTCGGCGCTATATTCATCATCATGACATTCATAAAGGTCATGACCGGCTACCTCAGCGAATACTTCACCATCCCTATGCGCAACGGAGTGGTACGCGATATCCGGAATACGATGTATGCCAAGATCTTATCTCTCCCCATCGGATATTTCAGCAATGAAAAGAAAGGCGACATCATGTCGCGCATGAGCGGCGATGTGACTGAAGTAGAGGCCTCCGTGATGTCTTCGCTCTATGCCCTGTTTCGCTACCCGATCCTCATCATCATCTATCTTGCTACGATGATTGCCGTCAGCTGGAAGCTTACTCTCTTCGTGTTTGTTTTGCTCCCGGTAATGGGATGGGTGATGGGTACGGTCGGCAAAAAACTAAAGGCACAGGGCTTGCGCACTATGCAGATCGGCGGTCAGATTCTCTCTACTATAGAAGAGAGCCTCGGAGGACTCCGCATCATCAAGGCCTTCAATGCTGAGAAGCAAATGGATACCCGTTTCCGTACCGAGACGCAAAACTATGTGAAGTCGGCCAACGCCATGCTACGCCGGCAGGCTCTCGCTCACCCAATGAGTGAATTTCTCGGCACTATCGCAGTGATTGTGGTCCTTTGGTTTGGAGGCACATTGATTCTCTCCGGATCTTCATCCATCGACGCCGCCTCCTTCATATTCTATATGACTATATTCTATAGCATCATAAACCCGGCGAAAGACCTCTCCAAGACAGGATATGCCGTCTCGAAAGGAATGGCGGCACTCGCCCGAATCGACAAGATTCTTGATGCCGAAAATCCAATAAAAGATCCGGCAAATCCGCAAAAATTGCCTGAATCCATTCCTGCCGAAGTCCCTGCAATCGAATTCGACAACGTGTCGTTTAAGTACGATGATGGCGAGCGAATGGTGCTCGACAATATCAACCTCAAAGTGCCGAAAGGACATACCGTGGCTATTGTAGGGCAGTCCGGCTCCGGCAAATCCACCCTCGTCGACCTCATACCCCGCTTCTTCGATGTGACTAAAGGCTCCATCAAAGTCAAAGGCCGTGATGTCCGCGAAGTGAAAGTGGCTGATCTCCGTGGGCTCATGGGCAACGTAAATCAAGAGGCGATACTTTTCAACGATACATTCCGCAACAACATTGCTTTCGGCAACGAAAATGCCACTCAAGAGGAAGTGGAACGTGCCGCAAAGATAGCTAATGCCCACGATTTTATTATGGCTACCCCGGATGGCTATGATACTTTACTTGGCGACCGCGGATGCCGCCTTTCCGGTGGCGAACGCCAGCGCATCAGCATCGCACGCTCAATCCTCAAAAATCCGGATATCCTCATACTCGATGAGGCCACTTCGGCTCTTGACAATGAAAGCGAACGTCTCGTGCAAGAGGCCCTCGACCGACTGATGACCGACCGTACCACAATCGTAATCGCCCACCGACTCTCCACAATCGTCAACGCCGACACTATCTGCGTGATGAAAGAAGGAAAGATTATTGAATTCGGCACCCACACCGACCTCCTCGCCCTCAACGGCCAATACGCCCGCCTGCACGCCCTCTCCTCCTAAAAACCATCCCCCAAAAGCCCTAAAGCCCCTAAAAGCCCCTAAAAGCCCTTAAAAGCCCTAAAAGCCTTAAACGCCCAAAGAATATGACAAATATAGCAGTCTTCGCCTCCGGCACCGGCTCCAACGCCGTCAACCTCGTAAAGACCTTCAACTCCGGCTCCCGCATCCACGTAGCCCTCTGTCTCGTAGACCGTGAAAACATCCCGGTCATAGAAAAGATGCGCGAACTCGGTGTAGAGACTATCTATTTCCCCCGTTCCGTCTGGAAAGAAAATCCCCAGGCCATTCTCGAAGTCCTAAGGCAACACGACATAAAGCTCATAGCTCTCGCCGGATTCCTATCATTCATTCAGGAAGACATCATCAACGCCTACAATGGACGAATCCTCAACATACACCCATCTCTTCTCCCCGCCTACGGCGGCAAAGGGATGCACGGTGGCAACGTTCATAAAGCTGTTATCGAAGCCGGAGAGTCAAAAAGTGGTGCTACAGTCCACATAGTTACTAATGACATTGATGCCGGTCCTATTGTAGTGCAGAGAGAAGTCTCCGTCCTCCCCGAAGACACCCCAGAGTCGCTCGAAGCAAAGGTGCACCAAGTGGAATATCAGATTTTCCCGGAAGCTGTCATAAAGACGGTCGCCACATTGACTCCACCTCCAGCCCCAAAGAGTGTCGACGATGCCTGGGCAGAAGTACTCGGAGTCCCAAACAATGTCCCTCCTGTCCCACAAAATTTCACCGGCTCGGTCCCCCCAACCGGTTCGACAAGTCCTACAGGGCTGACAAATCCTACAGGTCTGACAAATCCGACAAGTCCGATCAGCCCGGCAATCCCGGCAGACCCCATGCCCCCAACATATCTCGTCTGGTCGGTAATCATGACAATCCTCTGCTGCACAATCCCGGGCATCGTAGCAATAATATACTCCGCAAAAGTAAGCTCAAAATACTATCAAGGCGACTTCGAAGGCTCACGCCGAGCCTCCCAAAATGCTGAAATCTGGATCATCATCTCGTTCGTCCTCGGAGTCCTATCCAGCACGCTATATCTCCCCTTGACCCTCGCCGGACTTTTCTAAAAAAATATAGGGACGCACTCCTCGTGCGTCCCTCTTTTATATAAAATAAGAAAATTTACATTCAAGAATGTCTTTTGATCGTAAACTCGAAAAGCTCTGCAAAACGATCTCGCCACTCATTATCAGGAAGTGAACCAAGCAGCATTTCCCCCTCATCGCGCATCTTCTCCATCACTGAGTAGGCATACTCTATCCCGCCATTGTCCTTTGCAAACTCAATTAAGGTCTGTATCTCCCCGTCTGTCAGATCGCCGCGCACCAAAAGACTTCTCATAGCAGATCCATCTTCTCGGCTATTAGAATTGACAGCATATATCAAAGGAAGACTTACCTTATTTTCCCGCAAATCATTTCCGGTAGGCTTCCCTACCTCCTTATCCTCATAATAATCGAAGATATCATCCTTTATCTGGAAGCAGAGTCCGAGCAGCCGGGCATATTCTATCAGGCACTGTATTTCTTCATCGGTTGCTTCAGTGGTCTCAGCCCCCATCTTCACGCATTTCATGAAGAGTGAAGCGGTCTTCTTGCTTATCACCTCGAAATACCGCCCTTCATCTATCGCGCGGTCACGCGCATTGGAAATCTGGTCAATCTCTCCAAGCGACAACTCCTTGCCCAATTCAGCGACAGAGACCACTGCCTTCATATCTTTGGTCCGTATTGCTTCCTGAAGAGCCGTACTGACAAAGAAATCTCCTACCAACACTGCAATTCTATTGTCAAAATCCTTGTTCAGTGTCGGGGTACGTCGGCGATAGTCGGCATTGTCAACCACATCGTCATGTATCAAAGTTGCGTTATGGAGCATCTCGAGGGCGGCTGCTGCGTGGAGCGTAGAGTCATTTATTTCGCCAAAGAGCCGCGCACTCAGCAAGACCAACAGCGGGCGTATCTGCTTCCCTTTTGTACGTAGGTATTGCTCCACGACCCGGCCCATCAGCGGGTCAGACGTAGAAAGGCTGGTGCGTATGATAGTGTTCATCGCATCAAGCTCAGCACTCAAAAGTTGCCGTATTTTCTCTATTGTTGTCTTCGACATTTCACTGATCAGAAGGGTTCGCAATCTGCTGCGGACTTTTTTCACTACAAAATTACAAAATATTTTTACAATTTCAGCACTACTTACCACGATATTTGTTATTTTTATAGTGGAGAAGTGCATTTTTGCCCTTTCTTCGCTTAGCAATACCTATTTTCAACTCTTCAGAACCACTGTCATGTCAGAAAAGAGACTGTTTCTCCTCGACGCATACGCACTCATATTCCGTGCATACTACGCCCTGATAAAAATGCCACGGATGACTTCCGACGGATTCAATACATCCGCCATTTTCGGATTTGTAAACACCCTTGAGGAAGTGCTTCGCAAAGAGAAACCCACACACATAGCTGTCTGTTTCGACCCTAAAGGTCCAACTTTCCGCTCCGAACTCCTCGATTCATATAAAGGTGAGCGTCCAGATACTCCCGAAGATATCAAACGCTCTATCCCAATAATTAAGGAAATCATTAAGGCTTATGGAATCCCCGTGCTCGAATCTCCCGGCTATGAAGCCGACGATGTGATCGGCACAATGGCTACCCGTGCTTCAAAGGAGGGATTCACTACTTTCATGATGACCCCCGACAAGGATTTCGGTCAACTCGTAAGGCCAAATGTGCTCCAATACAAACCAGCTTACCGCGGTCAGGATTTCGAGCTTCGTGGAGAGAAGGAGGTTTGCGAACGCTATGGCATCGAGCGAACAAGCCAAGTCATCGATCTTCTCGCTCTGATGGGCGATAAGATCGACAATATCCCGGGATGCCCCGGTGTTGGCGAAAAGACTGCCCAAAAACTTATCGCTGATTTCGGTTCTGCCGAAAATATAATCGCCCGATCCTCCGAACTGAAAGGTGCCCTCAAGAAAAAGATTGAGGAGAATGCTGCCCTCATCATGCTCTCGAAAGATCTTGCCACTATCCGCACAGATGTCCCTGTCGATGCTACCCCCGATAGTCTTGCTCTCGGAGAGGTTGACAAGGATAAACTGTTTGCCATTTTCAAGGAACTCGAGTTCAAGACTCTCATCGACCGTGTAGGGCGCCGTATCATGGAAGATACTTCTGCTACGACTCCGTCTGGCAATCAAAATGCTGCCCCGGTCAAGAATGCAAAATCCCCTGTCTCCTCATCCCAACCCTCACTCTTCGATTTCGATATAGAGGATGCAGAGATCATTCCCCCGGCTGCCGAAACTCCTACCCCCGGGTCGCTTGGTGCCAACTCCACGCAAATTGCCGACTCAGCTACACTCCAAGATATGGCGCGTGCTGTCAAAGAAGCAAAGGTAGTTGGTATCCATATGCTGACACAAGGTGAAAATGATATGGAGGCCCAATGGAAAGGGACTGCCCTTGCAGTTCCCGATGGCCGCTCATGGACTATTGATGCATCCATCTCTGAAGGGAATGACACCATACTCGATATCCTTGCCGACCCTGAAATACTGAAAGTGTCGGCATCCGCCAAGCGCGATATGGTAATTGCCCGCCGCCATCGCCGGGACCGCGATTCAAACCCAATGAGTATCAGAAATTTCTACGATGTCTCTATAGCCCATTATCTTTTGGAGCCGGAGATGCGCCATACCCCGGAAATTCTCGCTGAGAAATATCTCGGTTATGCAATTAATGCAAAATCCAATCCCGGCGAATTCGCTGCCCTCAATTTAAAACTGAAGGAAGTCTTTGAGCCTGCTCTCAAAGCGGAGAAAATGACCTCATTGATGACCGATATCGAACTTCCCCTTGTTCCTGTCCTCGCCGATATGGAGTATGTCGGAGTGCGCATTGATACGGATGCACTTGTGGCAACAGCCAGCGGTATGGAGGAGCGGTCAAATCAGCTTTGCGAAGAAATATATGAGATTGCAGGTGAGCAATTCAATGTTGGGAGTCCTGCCCAGGTAGGTGAAATACTTTTCGGTAAGATGCAGCTCGACCCCAAGGCTAAGAAGACTAAGACCGGCCAATATTCCACTTCCGAGGATATCCTCGAAAAAATCGCATGGAAGAGCCCCATAGTCGGTAAAATCCTTGAATACCGACAGATTAAGAAACTCCTCAACACATATCTAAATGCTCTCCCAAGTGTAATTAACAAGGAAACCGGAAAGATACATACCAACTACAACCAGACCGTGACTGCTACAGGCCGCCTATCTTCTTCCTCCCCTAACCTTCAGAATATCCCCGTCCGCGATGAAATGGGTCGCGACATACGCCGGGCTTTCATCCCCGACCCGGGACATCTATTCCTCTCTGCCGACTATAGCCAGATTGAGCTTCGCCTTGTTGCTGACTTTGCAAATGATCAGACCATGATTGAGGCTTTCCGCAAAGGAGATGATATCCATGCCATAACTGCGGCAAAAATAAATCACGTTCCTCTCGAGAATGTGACTCCCGACGAGCGACGAAAGGCAAAGACAGCCAATTTCGGTATCCTATACGGCATCACAGCATTCGGACTCGCTTCTCGGCTCCAGATTCCCCGTCAGGAAGCAAAAGACCTTATCGACGGATATTTTTCGACATTCCCCTCTATACATCAGTATATGAGCCGAAGTGTGGAAGAAGCCCGCGAGCACGGCTATGCCATTACCCATATGGGGCGTAAACGCCGCCTGCCCGACATCAACAGCAAGAACCCGGTGGTACGTGGCTACGCTGAGCGAAATGCAATCAATGCCCCGGTGCAAGGCACCGCCGCCGACGTGATGAAGATAGCGATGGTAGGCATTTGGCAAGAGATGCAGGAAAAAGGACTGAAATCAAAGATGATCATGCAAGTCCACGACGAACTCAACTTCGACGTAATCCCTGGCGAAGAAGGTCGGCTACAAGAGATCGTAGAGCGTCGCATGCAAGCATCCTGGGATGGCAAAGTCCCACTGACAGCCTCCTCCGGAATCGGAGCCAACTGGCTCGAAGCCCACTAACCTCTTATTCTAAATTCAAAATTAATAATTATGAGCAACATCAAAAGCATCGGCATCCTGACCTCCGGCGGCGACGCCCCCGGCATGAACGCTGCAATCCGCGCCGTCACTCGCGCAGGCATCACTTCCGGTTTTAAAGTATTCGGCATCTATCGAGGCTACAAAGGCCTTATCTCCGACGAAATCGAAGAGTTTTCTACTCAAAATGTGTCTAACATCATCCAGCGTGGCGGCACTATCCTGAAGACTGCCCGCTGCAAGGAATTCGAGACTCCCGAAGGCCGCCAGTGTGCCTACGACGTTTTGAAGCGTCGCGAAATCGATTCTCTCTGTGTGATCGGCGGCGACGGCTCTCTGACTGGAGCCCGCATCTTCGCCAATGAGTTCCAATTCCCTATAGTAGGTCTTCCGGGTACAATCGACAACGACCTCTACGGCACTGACTGGACTATAGGCTATGACACTGCTCTAAACACTATCATGGAGTGTGTCGACAAGATCCGCGACACCGCTACCAGCCACGAACGCCTATTCTTCATTGAAGTGATGGGACGTAATGCCGGATTCCTCGCTCTCAACAGCGCAATTGCTTCCGGTGCTGAGGCAGCCATTATCCCTGAGATCTCCACTGATGTCGACCAGCTCGCCGAGCTAATCCAAAATGGTTTCAGAAAGTCAAAGAACTCTTCTATCGTTCTCGTCGCTGAATCTCCAATCACAGGCGGTGCGATGGGTCTTGCACAGCGTGTTAAGGAAGAATATCCTAACTACGACGTGCGCGTCTCTATCCTCGGCCATCTCCAGCGTGGCGGAAGCCCGACAGCTCTCGACCGCATCCTTGCTTCTCGCATGGGGGCTGCTGCTGTCGACGCTCTTCTCGACGACCAGCGCAACGTCATGATCGGCATCCGCAACGATGAGATCGTCTACGTGCCTTTTGTCAAGGCCATCACTAAGGAAAAGACTGTTAATCGCGAAAAGCTCAACACTCTCCGCAGATTGTCTATCTGATGGGAAAACACACTCATAATAAAACTCTCATTGCCATCAACCGCGCTCTGCTTTCCGGCACATTCCGGGGGCTGGGCGCGTTGCCATGGCCAATGCTCAGGGGAGTCTCATCTTTCATTGCCTGGCTTGCACATCGCGTAGTCAAATACCGCGTGGGTATTTGCCGCGACAACATACGCTCTTCTTTCCCCGACATGACCGACAAGCAGGTAGATGAAACTGTAAAGGGATTTTATCATTTCCTTGCCGATTATTTTATAGAGACCGTGAAACTCGGATCAATGGGAGCCGACGAAATGAAGCGGCGTATGAAATTTGAAAATATTGAGGAAGTCAATGATGACCTACGTGCCGGACACAACGTCAGCATCTTCCTTGGCCATTTCTGCAACTGGGAATGGGTATCCTCAATGCCCCTATGGCTCGACCTCTCCACAGGCGCAATTCCCTGCCAAATCTACCATCCTCTCTCAAATGTTGCAGCCGATGAAGTGTTCGGCTCAATCAGAAGCCGTTTTGGCGCAACCAATCTCCCCATGGCAACTTCTGCCAAGACACTGATGGAGATGTCGGCAAAAGGCATCCCATCCATCACAGGCTACATCGCCGACCAGACCCCATCATGGCGAGCAATCCACCATTGGATTCCGTTCCTCCACCACGATACCCCTGTATTCACCGGAGCCGAGAAAATAAGCCGCAAGATTCACGCCGCGGCCTACTATCTCGATATGCGACGCCCCGAACGCAACCGCTACGTAGGGCGATTCATCAAGATCACTCCCGACACAGCTACCGAGCCGGTCAATAAAGTGACCGAGACTTACTTCGGCATGCTCGAAAACTCCATAAAAAGCCAACCCCCTCTATGGCTATGGACCCACCGCCGCTGGAAACACACCCGCACATAACTATAGAACAAAGCTTTTCTTCACACTAAACAATCTAACTTTTCCAAAGAAAAATCCCCATTATCCATTTTTTTTTACTATCTTTGCATTCTAAAGCCCCCAAAGCTTGAAATGCTCTTGAGCCCTTAGAGCCCCTAATGCACTTAGAACCCCTAAATGACCCAAAAAGCAAGAACTAACTAACTAAAATATAATCATGTTAAACTATTCATTCTAATGGAACAGGTATTCGCGTATATCATCGGCCTCGGAGCCGCAGTGATGATGCCTGTCATCTTCACCATTCTCGGCATCTGCATCGGCATTAAGCCCGGCGATGCTCTCAAAAGTGGCCTTAAAGTAGGCGTTGGCTTTATCGGACTCTCAATCGTAACGGCCCTTCTTACTTCCGCTCTCGGCCCTGCACTTCAGACTGTAGTGGAAATCTACGGCTTGCAACTCAAAGTCTTCGACATGGGTTGGCCCGCAGCTGCATCCGTGGCCTACAACACGGCTGTCGGAGCTTTCATCATCCCGGTCTGCCTTGGTGTCAATCTTCTGATGCTCCTGACAAAGACTACCCGCACAGTCAATATCGACCTCTGGAACTATTGGCACTTCGCTTTCATCGGTGCTGTGATCTATTTCGCCACTGAGTCTCTCGCGTGGGGCTTCTTCGGAGCCATCATCTGCTACATCGTGACTCTTGTCCTCGCCGATATGACTGCCTATAAGTTTCAGAATTTCTATAAGGATATGGAAGGAATCTCAATCCCACAACCTTTCTGCGCCGGCTTCGCCCCTTTCGCTTGGATCATCAACAAGGGACTCGACAAAATTCCGGGGCTAAAAGACATTGAGATTGATGCAGAAGGAATGAAGAAAAAATTCGGCATCATGGGTGAGCCGCTATTCCTCGGAGTCGTGGTCGGAGTAGCAATCGGATGCCTTACATGCACATCTTGGCATGAAATTGTCGATAGCATCCCAAGGATCCTTTCACTCGGCATAAAGATGGGCGCAGTCATGGAACTCATCCCTCGCGTTACAGTGCTCTTCATCGAAGGTTTGAAACCAATCTCCGATGCCACACGCAGCCTTATCGCACGCAAGTTCAAAGGTGCCGATGGCCTTAGCATCGGCATGTCGCCCGCTCTTGTAATCGGCCATCCCACTACTCTTGTAGTTTCTCTTCTCCTCATCCCGGTGACTCTTCTTTTAGCAGTAATCCTGCCCGGCAACCAGTTTCTCCCCCTTGCTTCTCTCGCCGGCATGTTCTATCTCTTCCCCCTCGTACTCCCATTCACCAAGGGCAACGTGCTGAAGACCTTCATCATTGGTGTGATCATCATTACAGCCGGTCTCTATATGGTGACCAATATTGCCCCAGCATTCACCCTGGCAGCCCACGACGTATTTGAAGCTACCGGCGATGCAGCAGTAGCGATCCCGGCTGGCTTTGAAGGAGGAGCCCTTGACTTTGCATCTTCGCCTCTCTGCTGGGCACTCTATCAATGCACAGTCAATCTCAAATGGATTGGAGCCGGCATCCTCGTCATAATAGCCTGCGCCATGATGTGGTGGAACCGCGTCCACATCGCCCGCAACCAATAAGAAATGATAGACAAAAACTCCGACGATCTCCAGCAAAACATCTAATCCAGCCCCCAAAGCCCCCTCCCTCCC
>CAMWLX010000056.1 GCA_947175225.1 uncultured Porphyromonadaceae bacterium | reverse complement strand
GCACTAAAGTATATGAGCAGATGACAGACCCGAAATATGGTCTGCAACTTATGAGCGACGATTATATTCTTGAAGAATTGATAGCTGAACTGAGAGACACCCAATGAAGAAAGAAGTTTCAGTCCGTGAGTCTTGCTCACGGACTGGGAAAAATGGGATTACCATCTAATACCGTCAATGCGTATTTGCAGGCAAAAGTTACGCGGAATATTTGAATTTTGCCTGTAATTTGCCTGTATAAAATAAAATTTACGACTTAAATTTATGATTTACACTTTGTTAAGTCGCCTTTATTGTACCCAGAACAGAACCATTAAAATAATAAAACGTATCAGTCGGGGAGATGCGGTGTAGCCTGGGGGATGAGCGGTGGGGGTGGTGAGGAAGTCTTGGAAGAGGACGGATTGGGCGGCTGATTGGGTGTGCATCAGCTTCTTTCGCTGCTTCCACAAGCACAGGTTTACCTTTTTCACTTCTCAAAGTTCTTATGATAAAATTCTACGATACGCCCAAAAGGAATGACATCCTTTTGATCATATAAGTCGGTATGACTTGCACCGGGGATCGCAACAAACTCCTTGTTATCGCCTTTCAATTTCTCGAAGGCATCCTTGCCGAAATAGAAAGAGTGTGCCTTGTCGCCATGCACAATCATAGCGGCATTCTCCAGTTCGTCGGCATACTCAAAAAACTTGAAGTTGAGGAAAGGAAGGTTGGATGTCACATTCCATCCTCCATTAGAGTTGAGCGAGCGTTTATGATAACCTCTCGAAGTCTTATAATAATCATAGTAGTCTTTGACAAACTTAGGAGCATCCTCAGGCAAAGGATCAACTACCCCTCCCCCAAGCTTATAGCTGCCATTGCGGTAATCCTCAGTGCGCTGTGCAGCCATAGCAGAGCGTTTTGCATTGCGTTGTTCAGCACTATTTTCACTGTCAAAATAGCCGTTGGCACTCACACGAGTCATGTCATACATGGTAGACGCTACAGTCGCCTTAATACGCGGATCATTGATGGCTGCCTGAAGGGCGATGCCACCCCAACCGCATATTCCCAAGATTCCAACTTTGTCGCCATCTACATCATCACGGCTGATCAGATAATCTACCGCTGCGCTGAAATCCTCTGTGTTAATGTCGGGAGAAGCGACATAACGGGGTTTGCCACCGCTCTCGCCCGTGAATGAAGGGTCGAAAGCAATTGTCAGGAATCCATTCTCTGCCAATTCCTGTGCATAGAGTCCCGAACTCTGCTCCTTTACTGCCCCAAAAGGTCCGCTGACAGCTATTGCCGCTAACTTGCCGGACGCTCCTTTCGGTTTGTAAAGATCAGCAGCAAGAGTTACACCATAGCGGTTTACAAAAGTGACCTTTGAGTGATCAACTTTTTCACTCAATGGGAAGGTCTTGTCCCATTCCTGAGTAAGATTCAGTTGCTCTATTGGAGCTAAAGAAGTGTCAGTATTCATATTGTCCATAACTTTAGAATTTGATTGCAGCACGCAGCATGAAAGAATGAGTGCTGATATTATTAATTTCTTCATACGCTTATTTAATCTATCGAGTGCAAAATTAGTATAGATTTAACTCAAAAACCTACCCTAATTATCGTAATGCATACCTAATTTAAAAATCAAAGCAGTTAGCGACCTCCGGATGCCATTCCCAGCCTAAGAAGGCATATTCCGAAGAAGGCGATTGTGGTGCTAACGCAGTGAGCACAGAATGTAGAGCTGATAAAATCCAATAAAAAATCCACGCCCAATCCGCTGCCATCGTCGAATAAAATACCGGAGCCGGATCAGCGTCACTTAATGTCTATTCTTATTGTTTTTTAGGCAAGCTAACTAAAAAAGTCAACCAACGCATTGGATTAGGTGTTTTATTGGTGAAATATACTTAATAACTCAACTTTCGCAAGCGAAAGTTGAAGGTTATAAGTTTATAGGATTAAAGGGTTATTAGTTGTCTTGGAAGTTTAGGATCTATTTGTGTCTTTAAATTAGCAGATTTAACCCCATAACCAATTAACCTATAACCCTTAAGTTGAGCTTGCGAGACTTAAATTAATTTGTATTATGAACTACACAGAAGAAATTAATTCGGCACAGTATGTATTGGTAGAATTTTATGCTACTTGGTGCCCTCATTGCCAGAAAATGATGCCTATCGTGGCAGACATAAAGACCCTTCTTGCCGACAACTTGAAAGTGCTTCAGTATGATGTCGACAAAAACGAGGATCTCGCAAATCAGGAAAACGTCCAGTCTCTTCCCACTTTCCTTCTCTATGCGAATGGAAAAGAAGTGATGCGCGAGACAGGAGAAATGCCTGCAGAGGTATTGCTCCAGAAGATCCAGTCTGCAATACAGTAACTCATCTTTCGCAAAGCGAAAGATGAAGGTTATAGGGTTAGAGGGTTATAAGTTTATAACCCTCTAACCCTATAATACTTTACTTATAGAGGTTTTATGGAAATGGCATAGCCCCCTCCGGCCAAAGCATTGAGAGTGAGCTTTGTCTTAGACGTGACGGTCTTCTTTGTGATGGTATAGCGAGTCTGACCATCTACAGTGTTGGCATCCGGTGCCTCAGCATAGATTGTTGCTTCATATTTTCGTCCCGGATCCAGGAAAGAGAGTGATATTTCGCTTTTCCTGTCATTCATACCGGAAGTGCTCCCTACATACCATTCATCTGAATTCTTATCCTTACGAGCTATGGTGACATACTCCATCGGTTCTGCCTCAAGATAGACACTTCGCTCCCATTCTACAGGCACATCCTTGATAAACTGGAACGCATCCATGTGTCTCTCATAATGCTCCGGCAGGTCAGCTGCCATCATAAGCGGACTATACATTGTCACGTAGAGAGCAAGCTGCCCGGGGATCGTGGAGGCCACAACGCTTTTGTTCCAAGGGGTAAAAGTGCTGAGATCAAACTCAAAAATGCCGGGAGTGTAATCCATCGGCCCTCCTTGCAGGCGAGTGAACGGAAGAATGGATGTATGCCATTTGTCGTTGCCTCCCATAGCTTGATATTCCGTGCCTCGAGCACTCTCGTTGCCTATCAAATTAGGATATGTGCGGGCAAGTCCTGTAGGACGTGAAGCTTCGTGAGCATTCACCATGATATTGTGTTTGGCTGCTTCTTTGACGGCGTGCAGGTAATGATTGTTCATCCATTGAGAATAATGATGCTCTCCTCTCGGGATAATATTTCCTACATAGCCGCTTTTGACTGCATTATATCCGTTATCATTCATAAACTGATAAGCTTTCTCCATGTGTCGCTCATAGTTACGCACTGAAGAGGATGTCTCATGATGCATCATGAGTTTAACTCCTTTGCTATGTGCATACTCATTGAGGGCTTTAAGGTCAAAATCTGGATATGGAGTCAAGAAATCGAAGACATAGTCTTTCGATTGGCCAAACCAATCTTCCCAACCTTCGTTCCAACCCTCTACGAGGACCTGATCGAAACCATGCTCGGCGGCAAAATCAATATAGCGTTTCACATTTTCTGTGTTTGCACTGTGCCTCCCATTAGGTTTAGTATGAGTATAGTCGGTTTCTCCAAGCTTAACTGAATAGACATCGTCAGTATAGTTCCATGTGCCGGCTCCTGAAATCATTTCCCACCATACTCCAATATACTTGACCGGTTTGATCCAAGATGTATCTTCATATGCCGTAGGATCATTGAGGTTATAAATTAGTCTTGATGCGAGAATATCTCTTGCATCGTCGGTGATTATCGCAGTGCGCCATGGAGATTTTGTCGGGGTTTGCATATACCCTTTCTTTCCTTGATTGTCAGGCGTAAGCCATGATTTGAAAGTCATGGTGGTGTCGTTCAGATTAAGGTGCATTGTAGGATAATCGATTGTTCCCGCCTCATGAAGATTGATGTAAATGCCATCATCAGTCTTTAGTTGAAGAGAAGTTTGCACCCCGGTTGGAGAAAATGTTGAAGTAGAGGCATTATCCGGATTCACCTTGCTCGGAAAGAGATCTCTAATTTCGCTTAGACGAGACTTTGTATAGTTATATTCCTGAGTGTCATAGTCTCCGGGAATCCAATAAGCCATATGGTCTCCCGTCATAGCAAATTCAGTGTCTTCCTCTGCAATGACAAAATAATTGAGATTTGGCTGTTCCGGAAATTCATACCTTAGTCCGAAACCTTCATCATATACTCGGAAACGGATATTCATCTCGCGTTCAAATTTAGGTTGGACAAGATTCACCAACATTTCATTATAATTATTGCGAATCTCTGTTTCCTCACCCCACGCCGGTTTCCATGTCTCATCTACTGTGTCAAATATCTCCACATTGGATATTTCAAATCCATCTTTAAGCGACAGAGCGTCAGCGCTGGCTTTTTTGCCTTGTTGCTCAAAACTGTTTCTTCCTGTTTCACTGAACAGACTGAAACCAAGCCGGGATGGAGCAATCACTTCCTTTCCCTTAAAATCTACCCAATAAGTCGGTTGACCATTCTGGATTTCAAAGAAAAGCTTGATCTCACCATCAGGAGAACTCACTGTCTCAGGAGCGGCAAAGATTGCCAATGGTAGCGAAAGAAATGTCAAAAGGAATAAACTGCGTGTCATATTCATCCGTTTATATCATAGTTCATCACTCTGCGTTGTTTTTCAGCCACTGTAGGCGGCGTTGGTCAGGCAAGTGCTTGACTGTGAAGTTTTCAAACTTGGCGCTGAACCCTGAGCCGTCCGGGCAAGCCCCCATTACTCCTACTTTCATCGGGATATTGTCTTGCATCCATGCATTGCGCATCATTATATATTCCTTATCATCGAAAGAATAGAAGATTTCTACCGCGTCAAGCCTGCGCACTGCCTTTATCCAAATGTAAGGCACCGGGCGGTCAAGGGTGATGACACTCCAGTCTGATGTATGGTGAGTGACTACTGCGCTGACATTATATTTGCCATCTACATACTCAATGCCGGCCTTGATATAATTTTCATTGTCAATGCGCAGCATGAGTCCTGCCTGATCAAAGCGCACTTTATAGTCGCCTGAGATTTTTACTTTTGCTTCAAATTCTCCCCCATATTCCGCCCAATAGAAAGGTGCATCGTCAACTGTGAAGCCATAGTGTGAGATGCGCCAGTAGTCGCTTTGAGGCGTCACATCCATAGTGAGAGTTTTTCCATCGATGTTCCAGTGAGCCGGCTCATTAAACCAGTTCATTTTTTCAAGTGTCTGCGCTTGAATGCCTAAGGCAAAGGTAAGCCCAATGATTGAAAGAATTCTTTTCATATAATATTGTTCGATTTAAGTTTATCAAGCTCAATTTAAGGGTTATTAGTTGCAAAGTTAATAATTATTTCTCTTCCAAACAATAGTTAAAGTTCATTACACATTACACCCGACTGTGAAAACGGCATCGAGTATCGCTACTCAATGCCGTTTTTTATATTGAAGTTGTCTAAACAACTTCATTATTATTTAAGCTTATCATATTCTTCATCGGAGACCGGTTCGAGCCATTCATTGGAGGTATTTTCTCCAGGCACACTGAATGCAAGATGAGAAAACCAACTGTCGGCAGCCGCTCCATGCCAGTGCTTGACGTTGGCAGGAATGTGTATCACTGTGCCGGGAAGTATTTCTACTGCTGGTTTACCCTCCTCTTGATACCATCCGCGTCCGGCCACACCTACAAGCAACTGTCCTCCCCCTTCGGTAGCACGGTGAATATGCCAATTGTTACGGCAACGTGGTTCGAAAGTGACATTTGAGAAATTCACCTGGTCAGCTGAAAGAGGGGCAAGATAGCTATTTCCTATGAAATATTTAGCGTAGGCTGTGTTGGGGTCGCCGATTGGGAAAATGGATTCCTGCTCAAATTTCTCTTTTGCATCCGTAGCATCGTTGCTGTCTTTCCATACTTCTACAGCCTGACGGAAAGCTCCCCATGCCTTGGGCCACCCGGCGTAAAAAGCCACTTGGGTAAGGACTTCGCAGATTTCTGTTTTAGTCACTCCATTTCTCTTAGCCTCCTGAAGGTGGAAACTTAGAGACTGATCAATGATGCCACTTGCTACAAGAGCAGTCACTGTAACTATACTTCTATCTCTCTTAGATAATTTATCTGTACGGCTCCAGACTTCCCCAAAAAGAACATCATCATTGAGTTCTGCAAATTTCGGAGCGAACTCGCCAAGTTGAGCACGTCCGGCAGTCTGGTTAGGATTGACCTCAGTGGCAGTCAATTTTGTTGGGTTTTGTGCATTTGCCATAATCGAACAACCAATTACAATAATTGATAAAATATATTTTTTCATAAATTCTCAAACAACTTCAGTTAAAACCGGTACAAAATTAACGTCTAAAAATGAAAATACGCATACCATAAATACAGAAATCACAACCCCAATTACAGATCATCAAAATTTTTAATAATCTCGCAGTTATCATATCAAGGCCTTTGCAGCTGCTCGGACTGTAGATATCTTTTAATTTTGTGAGCTACTTAAATCGTAAACGTTAACAATTAACGGTTCTGATAATTTTATTTGATAAAAATTTGTTAATATAGGCAAATATTCTTAATTTTGCGGTTAGATTCTAACGATTTTGATATGCTACTAAGATTCGCAGCCGAAAATATTATGTCCTTTAAGGACGCTATGGAGTTTAACACTTTTCCCTCAAGTAAGAGCCATCGTCATGACTGGCACAAAATACAGTGTGGCCATGTGGATGCATTGCGCATGTCTGCTATATATGGTGCTAACGGAGCCGGTAAAAGTAATCTCGTAAAATGCATTGCTCTTTTGAAAAATATGGTTGGCTCAGAAAAAATCGGAGATTTATCAGTGCGAGAGGATCTATATTTTAAATTAAGCCCAGATGGTAAAAACGAGCCCTCCGAGTTGGCGATAGAGTTCTTTTCTCAAGGGAAATTATTTTATTACCATATAGCATTTCAGAATCTCGGAATTTTGGAAGAAGAGTTGTATCTTAGTGGGAAGAAGTCTGATACTATCATATTCTCGAGAAAAGCAGGAGATATGGAAATTGCAAAAGAATATATCAACACACGAGGTAATGGTAGTTTTGCTGTTGGATTTACAGAGACAGCTAAACGAATGATTCGCCCTGATATGCTTGCGATATCTTTCTTTGGGAACTATTATCCTAAAGAAATGCCTGTGGTAAAAGAGGCGTTTGATTGGTTTCGGAAAATGCAGGTTGTTGTGCCTTCCATGAGCACAGAATTACTCCCTCATACATTGGATACCGATAAAGATTTTGCCGTACTCGTAAATCAAATTCTTCCAGAACTCAACACAGGAATCACAAAACTTGATGTCAAAAAGGAAGTGCTTACTGACGATGTTATAAAGAGCGATCCTCGATTGATAAAGGCTTCAGCCATCTTGAAAAGTAATCCAGATACTGTTAGAACACTTCGGTCTTCCAATGGTGAGATTTCCAATATGACTTTTGAGAATGATTTGTTTATTCTTAAGACACTTGTGCCCATTCATGTCAATTCAGATGGCAGAGAAGTTCAGCTTGACTTTATTGAGGAATCGGATGGGACTCGCCGTATAATAGAATATATGCCATTGCTTTATGCTGTATTAAAACTCGACAATGTTTTTATTGTAGATGAGATTGAGCGCAGTATCCATCCGATAATGATAAAAAGTATTATCAGCAAAATTTCAGAGAGTCGCATAGCAAAAGGCCAAATTATTTTTACCACCCATGAGAGTTGTTTGCTCGACCAATCAATCTTTCGTTCGGATGAGATTTGGTTTGCTCAAAAGGATGTCGACCAATCAACTCAACTATACCCATTGAGCGACTATAATATTCATAGCACTGCCAATATAGAAAACGGATATCTTAATGGCCGATATGGAGGTATTCCTTTCCTGTCTAACTTATCAGATTTGAAATGGTGATATGATTACGAGAAGAAGGGACTACACAAAACGTGTGCCATCGAAAGATGCGAGTAAGATTTATATCATAAGCGAAGGTACTGATTCTGAAATAAAGTATTTGAATTTCTTTATAGGTCTATCTTCAAATCTGGAGCTTATTGTGATTCCATCCGAGAATGGAACGGATCCATTGAAGTTATGCGAATTAGCAAAAGAGAAATTCTTTGGCACAAATCGGTTGTATACCTTGGATTATAGCCAAAAAGACCAAATATGGTTTGTCATTGATACAGATACGTGGGAAAAGGAAGGTAAGATTGCTCCATTGAGGAATTTTTGTGCTGAAAATAATGTCAATATTCCTAAGCAATTCGATGAAATTAAATCTTACGAAGCCTGGCATGTAGTTCAAAGCAATCCATGTTTTGAAGTGTGGCTCTATTACCATTTATATGACGATGCCCCGGATATTGATTCCGTGCCGAATGAACCAAATATCAAACGATATATAAATAGCCTAATATCGGGAGGCTTTGATTATGAATGTGATCCTGCAAGAATTCAGTCGGCAATAACAAGAGCAAGGAAAACTTTCCGATTAGATATTAATGGCAAATTGGAGTGGTTTGCCACTGAATTTTATAAGTTAGGCGAAGAGATTGAAAAGTTTACAGGTCGTGAGACCCGCAAACTTCTTGGTAAATTAATAAGCGGACATATACCATAAAATGCTTCTGATTCCTTACCGCTTTCCTTTAATTCCTCGGCCTTTGATATTTGCTCTTTGATAATGGTATCATTGTCTATACCGCATCCAATAAAGGATACAGCAAGAATGAAATATAATGTTAAAGCGATCAGTTTTGTTTTCATTCCACAACGGTTTCTGAGACGTTGATAAAGAAGTCAGTGCTTCCGAAGCGGTCTCCTTTTTTGTTGAACCATACCGGATTTTCTCCGGCGACTTCTATTTCAAGCAGATATTCATCTTCCGGATAGGTCTTGCTGACGAAACGCAATCCTTTATCTTCTACTTTGCTATAGAAGTCGACGAGAGAGTTATAGAGTATGGAGCCTTCCTTATCCTTTATACGTACCCATGCATATCCGGATTTGTTGTCCGAGTTTCCGATTATACTTATCCGTTTCCCTTTGAATGGCACAGTCAGTTTGTCTCCGGGTGTATTTGACACCCATGAATGCGCAGTAGCCATACCCTTCAACTCAACCTTGGAAACGGCATCAATATCCCATACTTGCCAATATTCCGGTATTGAAAGCTCAGTCCCCTCCGCTTGCATCGGCAGCCAAACGTATGTAGCAGCCGAAGCCTGATGCGGAAACGACCATCGGTCGCCCATATACATCGGTATGATTTCCCCGTTTCTTTTCAATGGAAATACATAAGTGCATTGCGAATTATATGTCAAAGACCCTTCCGGACAGAATAGACAATGCTTCTCCCATGGTCCTTCAATGGAAGTAGCCGTATAATAGTAATTGTCATTCCGTTCCCAACTTGTGGTGTGAGACGTAAGAAGATAATAGATTCCATCTTTCTTGAACATAGCAGGAGACTCCCCCATCCCTTTGATATCAGCTATTTTTGCCTCAATCGATCTGTAATCCTTGCTGAGCCTGTAGATAGGTCCGTGATGAATCAAAAGATAGCCTGTGCCATCTTCATCTTGGAAAGTTCCCATATCCCATCGTTTGATCGGTTCCCCTTCATATTCAATAGTGCCAAGAAGCTGATAGTCGCCGTCTATGCGGTCGCATACTGCAATTCCAATGTTAGGATCCTTATATTTCATATCGTCGGCATGCATAAGCATGATATACTCCCCGGTAGATGGACATCGCATCACTTTTACACGCTCCCCGACACGTTCCGGACCCAATATACCGTTTGGCTGGACAGGGAGCACAACTCTCTCGAAATTCCAGTTGACAAGGTCGGTGGAGGAGTAGCATCCGAACCCCGGGAATGCATTGCTCTCATCAGACTTATATTCCCCAAACAACCAATATTTCCCACCATCTTCCACTATGCATGCTCCATGAGCATTTACAATGTTGCCATCGGTATCAAACCATGGCACGCCGTTTCTGATTACGTTTTCCGCTACTGCGAGATTAGCGATTGACAGTATGATCGAAAAGATTCCACGTTTCATAATGATATTGTAAAATTGAAAAGATAATTCTCTGATTATTTAATCATACGATGCTTGAGGATAATATGGCTCCATATGAATATTGACCACTATCGGATCATATTCCTTTTTTATATTGTTTTCAACGGTAGTGGCAATATCATGTGCCTTTTTCAATGAAATGTCCGGGTCAAGCTTTATGTGAAGGTCTACTATCTTAGTGTTGCCATTGCTTCTTGAACGAAACCGATGGAAGTCTTTTACTCCGGGAGTTGACTTTATTATTTCCTTTATCCTATCCGATTCCTCCTGAGGAAGAGAAGCCTCCAGCAATTCCTTTACAGAAGATGATGCCATCTTTGAAGCCATGACTATAATCAAGACACTTACAAACACCGCTGCCACGGGGTCAAGGAAGCGCCATTTTGGACCAAGAAACATAGCCCCGGAAATGCCTATAAGAGTAGCTATAGATGAAAAAGCATCCGATCGATGATGCCATGCGTTTGCTTCCATCGCCGGAGAGGATATCTTTCTTGCGGCACTGCGAGTGTAGCGAAACAACCATTCTTTTACTAAAATGGAAATTATTGCCATTGAAAAGGCAATCCAATTTGGTTCCGGAATTTCTCCTCCTTTAAAAAAGTCAATGGCACGTGTCACTCCATCTACCAAGATACCTATACCTACCACAGCAAGCAATACTGCAATAAGGAAAGTGACAAAAGTCTCTATCTTGCCATGGCCGTATGAATGAGAGGAATCAGCTTTCTTGCGTGAGGCGCCTATTACAACTATGACAGCTACGTCTGTAAGCAAATCAGATGCAGAGTGAATGCCATCGGCGACCATTGCAGACGACCGGCCTACTACGCCTGCTATTATCTTGAAAAGAGAAAGAAGGGCATTGGTCCAAAATCCGACCCATGTCACTTTCCTTCCCAGTTTGACTTCCTTCGCAGAAGCATCTTCCATCATGCTATCTTGCTCCATATTCACAATTATAAATAAAAAGCCTTAAGGAGCATAATCCCCTTAAGGACTTTTATACTATCATTAATCATTTATTTAAGTTTCGCAATCTCAATTTTAGTTCCAATTCTTTAGCGCAGTTCCTGCGCTTATTACGGGCGATGCGGTTTACCAAGGGATGCGGTTGATGTATTTGTAGACGTAGGTCTGGACGCCGTAGGAGTTGCGCCATTGCATCCATAGGGTGTTGCCATCGCTAAACCAGTAGTTCATCGTAGAAGGATTGCCGTATTCATACTGGATGTTAATCTGTAATGTGGTTGCGCCTCCTACAGGGCGTTGGCACCAATAGGCGAGTCTTTCCGTCTCCTGGTATCCATGGTCATAATAGAAATATGTGCCGCGTCCGTCTCCGTTAAAATACATATAATTCACTTGGTCGCCTCTCACATAGTCAGAATTGACCTGATAAAGCTGCCAGCATCCGTTAAGTTGCTGGTCATAGAATGTATCGTTCCAACCCCCTGGAGGTTCCGGATCCCAATAATTGATATCGCCACAAGATGGCAAAATAAGCATCAGCACTGCAAAAAGAGGCAAATAGAGTAATTTCTTTTTCATAATGAAGTAATTTATTAATTATAAATTCTTAACAAATCAACTCTACAAAAGTTAAGGTCTACTTTAATTTATCATTGATGACAAGCATGGCCATGCCTGCACTCACTGCCACATTAAGGCTGTGCTTGACTCCATGCATAGGGATCTCAAGGATAATATCAGCCATATCCACTATTGCCTGATTCACTCCCGACACTTCATTGCCTACCACAAGAAGATACTTTTCTCCTTCTTCAGCATGAAACTTCATAAGGTCGATGCTACCATGTGCCTGCTCAAGCACACATATTTTCCAACTCTCTTCTTTCATTCGGGCACATTCATTCACGGCATCCTCCACATAACGCCACCTAACAGAGTCTTCAGCTCCGAGGGCAGTCTTGCTTATCTCTTTATGAGGAGGGACGCCCGTTATGCCTGCCATAATTAACTCGCTGGCAAGAAAAGCATCGGATGTACGCAATATCGAGCCTACATTCTGCATAGAGCGCACGTTATCAAGCAACACTGCAAAGGGGAGTTTCTCCACCTCGCGATATTCCTCAACGCTGCAAATAGTCAGCTCTGCTATAGTCTTTTTTTTCATAATTTTGAATTTTGAATGTAGAATTTAGAATTAGAAGTTGTTTAAACTTATTTACGAATTAAAAAAATTACAATGAAGAGTTAAACCAAAGATTCTTTTTATTAATCTTCCGCCATCTTTTCGGCATCTTTTGCCTCTCTCATCAG